>JBFMGN010000459.1:0-3768 GCA_040752435.1 Spirochaetota bacterium | reverse complement strand
GACCTTGAACAAAATATAGTTATTGTAAGGGCCGGAAAAGGAGACAAAGACCGCAGGACAATGCTTCCTGAAACATTGAAGGATGACCTTATCCATCATATTTCAGAAGTAAGAACATTGTATGATGACGATAGGGCAAAAGATTTGAACGGGGTATATCTGCCGAATGCCCTTGAGAGGAAATATCCTAATGCCGGGAAAGAGTGGGGATGATTCTGGCTCTTTCCTTCAAAGTCGCTTTCTGTTGACCCCCGCACTCATATAGTCAGAAGGCACCATATGCATCTTGCATCACTTCAGAAGGCATTCAAGACTGCTGCAATAAAGTCAGGTATAACCAAACAGGCGTCCGTACATACCCTGAGGCACAGTTTTGCAACGCATCTGCTTGAAAATGGATATGACATCAGGACTATTCAGGAACTGCTTGGTCATACGAATTTGCAGACCACGATGATTTATACCCATGTGGCAAAGAAAAATATACTTGGGGTCCGGAGTCCGCTGGATGAAATAAGAACTTATCAATGAGAATCTTGCACGGAACCTGCCTTCATGGAGGCATTCGGGATTCAGTATTGATCATTCTGTCCGCATCCTGGACAGGAAAGCGCGAGAAAGTCTGGCCCAAAACATGGTCCGCCAATTTCGCTTAATAAGATTTACTCTGAGCCTTTCATAGGACGGATGCTGTTTCATACTACCTACTCGGACTATTTCAAAGAGGACCGGCACATGTTCGACGCCCTCGAGTTTATTGCTGAATTAACCCAACATGTGCCGCCCAAGGACGTCCAGAAAGGCAACTTACAGAAAAATGACGCCCGCAATACCTATGGGGATAAGGTACATCGAGAAAAAGAACAGTTTCCCGCTTCTTATAATGCGCATCAGAAGAATAAGGGAGATAAGTCCGATGATGAAAGCGGCTATAATCCCGGCCGCCAATACTCCCGGATTCACCATCGTAAGCAGTCGGCCGGCATCTTTCAGTTTCAAGAGAAAGGCTCCGAGAATGGCCGGGATTGAAATAAGAAAGGAGAACTCTCCTGCTTTTTCCCTCGCCATACCTGAAAACAAGGCGGCGGATATGGTAATTCCGGACCTTGAGATGCCCGGGAAAACACCGATTCCCTGGGCAATTCCAGTCAGTATCCCTTCTCTTAAACCCGTCTTTGAATAATCCTTATTCCCTGAGGTGCGTATCGTCAGTAAAAGTATTACACCGGTTACGATCAGGAGGGCGGAAACAACCTTCGGATACTGTTCAAGCTCAAGTTTTGAGATACCGTACCCGATTACGGCAGTACAAAGAGTGGCGACGATAATCACCGGTACCAGCTTAAGATTTTCCGAATCTTCGGTCCTGGTTTTCCCGGCCATAAACCGGAAGCAGGCTGTAAGTAGACCTGCAACCCGAACCCGGAACACGATCACAACGACACATAGGGTGGAGATGTGGAGCAGGATATCGAAGAGAATTGGGACGTCACTCAACCGCATTATGCTTTTTAATAACGCCAGGTGGCCGGAACTGGAAACAGGCAGGAATTCGGCCGTGCCCTGTAATACTCCTAACAGAATCGATTGAAACAGCGTCATAATAACTCCCTATAACTTTTCTGCATCTACAATGATATGCCGGGGAAAATCATTTTTACCATATTTACCAACCCGGCCTTCTCATAAAGATATCCGTACACCGCGGCGGAAACAAGTATCTTGCGGCCATAATTGCGGGTTTCAAGAAAGGGTATAGCTTCAAGGAATAGTTCGTCAGGCAGATCAGAATTAGTATTTATCCACCCGGCGGTTCTTGCCGGACCGGCATTATAGGCCAATAAGGCATGTGTCGGATGATTAAAACGGGAAAAAAGGCGGCCAAGATAGTGAACACCGATGGCAAGGTTGGTGTCGGGGTCGTTAAGATCCGGATTCTTAAACCCCATTTTTTGAGCTACCTCCCGTGCAGTGGCAGGCATTAACTGGGTCAAACCAACGGCCCCCGCCTTGGAAACGATGGATGAATTAAAGTAGCTTTCTTCTCTGACAAGAGCATATAATAATGGTTTAGGCAGATTCTCGGTTTGCGCCAGGCGTTCTATTTGTTCTTTGAATGCCAGGGGATAGATCATTGCAAGGTCTTCCGGTTGTATCGATGCAGAAAGGTTCCGGGAAATTTTTATCTTCATGAGCATGATGGATTCATACCGATAACCTGCCTCATAAAGGAGTCCGGCGATAAGAGTGATAAAGTCATCTCCCAGGGCCGCCTCCCTTTCCCTGGCTGATCTGTAAGCCTCCAGGTAGAGGCCGAAAGTAATGAAACCCATAACAAGAGATTCCTGGGCAAAATCGGTATGGTGCGGAACTGATTTTGCTTTAATGGATGCGCTCTCTCTGGGAAGTACCACTTTTTCCGACGGTAACGCTCCTTCAGAAACCGGCGAGGCAGGTACACCATTTTTTTCCAGGATTTGGTAGAACAGGCTAGGCTTCCTCTTCAGAATAGCCGAAGTTAATAAAGTGTAATATAAGTCTGAATCCAAAGAAATTATTCTTTCAAGAAGCTTTTTTTCAAGATCCGATCTCTCGTCTTTAACCTTTAAAAGGCCTGTATGGATAGCCCTGGAGGAGATAAAGGCAGACCGTGCAATATTCACTTTATCTGCATATCCGTCCAGGAGTGTATATAATCTGTAGATGGATTCCCACCTTCTCTTATCCACCAGGTATGTACACAACGTATCAATAAGATCTGTAAAATAGGCAGGATCATGCCAGAGCTTTACATATTTTTCGAGTGTCTTCAGCATAGATTCAGGTGAAACGCGGTATAAACTGTCAAGATGATACCAGAGGGCGCGGTCATACTGATGATCAAGAGCGGCATATTGGAGTGCCTCCTCATAGATCTGGGCCGCGTGCGAGTACCATCCGGCGCTGCGGTAAAGCCGGCCTGCGGCTTCAAAAACAAAAAACAGGCTTCCAAAAATAGATTCATTTTCTCCGGGCAGCGCCTGTATCCGCTTTACAAGTCCGGGTAACAGTGCTTTCATTTTTGCTGCCCCTATATAGGCGCTGCCGCTGTATTGGTATGCCTTAACCAGATCGCGGAGGTTCGACTCGGTGAATAACAAGGAGCCGGGTGTTTCAAGTAAAGGCTCCAGGACTGAAAGGGCTTCCCGGTATTTCTCCAGGGCTAAAAGATATTTACCGTAAAAAACCGATATTTCGTCTTTTGTAAATACCTTTGAAAAATCTCCCCTTTCCAGTAAGAATTGATACGCTTTTTCATGGATATCGGAAGCAGGGAAATTACTGAAAAGGGTTACGAGATCCTTTTCCCAATCTGCTTTTCCAAGCCTGCTGGATGAAACTACCCGGATAAAAAGGAGATTTACGTCATCGCTTTTTTCGTCCCCCTGGAGCTCCTCGAGACGGCGGAGCCTTTCCATCAACCACAACACTTCTTCATCCTGTTTAAGCTTGAATTTTGCTTCAATGAGATTCAACACCCCTGCCCGTCTGGATGGAAACTTGTTTATAAACTCAGTTCCGAGTAAATCCACCTTGGAATATTCCTTTTTATTAAGTAACTCTTGAAGCAGGCGCAGTCCTGCTTCCGCCTGCCAGATTCCCTGGCCATCCTGCCATTCCAACTCTAACATTTTTCTGGAAAGCTCCGGCAGCCCGACCCTGGTGAAAATGAAAGACATATAATACCCGGCACCCCCTGTACGGGTAATTTCGGTCAAATCGAGCTTT
>JBFMGN010000458.1:0-3771 GCA_040752435.1 Spirochaetota bacterium | reverse complement strand
AGCTCATTTTGGATACACTCTGTTTTCATAGAGGGCCTTGAACACTCCGTTTAATTTGTTTTGGAATAATACTATAACAGAAGTTCGGCCCTCTTGTCATTCATAAATGTGAGAAATGCAGGCTAGATATAGGTCCTTGCCTGGTTGAACAATGCGAATGTTGGTCTCCATCATGGCTGATACTCCTTTGGACAGACACCTTGATACGGACACAAGGCGCAGATGCGTGCCTGTCTACACGGCGTGAATGCTTCTACAATGGCATTACGTCCATAATGTTCCAGTGCTTGCATCCTCCCCAAGTCTTGTAAAATGCGCCCTCTCGTGCGCAGTATGTCAGCTTCACTGACCCGGAAATGAACTACTTTGAACCCACCCAAATGCACGCGGTAAAGATCGAGGCTGTCCGGGGTACATATGAAATGAGACATGGCAAGCATTGCATACGACAGAAGTTGCAGGCTGTCTTCAGCACCGTTGTCATCGCCAATTTTCCAATCAATCACTGACACGCGATCACGGTCACGGTAGGCGAGATCGATTTTTCCTTTAACCGTGAACTGACCGTCCTTACAGTATGCCGGCTTTTCGATTATAGCGTCCTCGTGGCATGCGCCAGCGCGAAATGGCGACAATTCTTTCCTCTCAGTAAAAGCCGTCAAAGCAGGCGTTAAGGCGCTGTTCCGACTCGGCACACGAACGGTCAGCATTATCCTGTTGATAGTAAAACTCCAGCAACAGGACGGGAGGATATTTTTCCTCTGCATGAGAACTAACATCGTAGCTCCTCGAGTATTCCATATCGCGGTGATAGATGTCACTCGCCCAGTTCAATAGCCACTCCAACGACCATGCATCGCCTGACCGTAGTTTCGTGAGGTACGTTCGTATAATGAGATGCATGATATCGCCCACTCGAAGGTATCGGTTGCTGATTCCCTTCAGGAAGCGAAGCATGTGCTTGTGCGGTTCGGTTTTCGCAGTGCGGGCAGCAGAGCCGAAGTACTGGTAGTAATACCTGCGGGGACACTGTTCCAGGACTTCGCGCCGCGAATACGACCATTGCCGGGTGCTTGAATCATGTACCCTCTGCATCGTAATCAATTTTTGCTGGCTCACACGACTACTCCGATCGCAGCCGCTTCATGCGCTCCCGTAATTTCTCCCACTCTGTCTCCGTAAGACCCATTACACCGGCCTCACGGACAAATTGCAGAGCCGCTGGGCTTGATCCGAGCATCTCCTTAACTCCTGATGGCATCTTTCCCGTCAAAGCAAGCAGTTCATCCGGCGCGATCTTAAGAACCTCAGCAATTTTCACGATTGTGTCCCCAGATGGTGGCGGTAAACGATCGTTTTCAACTTTACTAATGTAAGAGAAATCGACACCAACCTTTTCGGCCAATTCCCGCTGAGTAATGTTTTTAGAACGCCGTAAATCTCGTAGAATCAGTCCGAATGTTCTCCTCATATGTATAAGTATAGCTGATGTTGAGTTGATAGTCAACTCCTTTTTATATACTTCTGGAGTAAGTTCATATTCAAAACTTAAAAGACCGCCCTCAAATAAATGACGGGATTTTCTTGTCATCCGTCACGTCAACTTAGAATCGCCCTAAATTTTCATTGACTTCTCATGTACGATTGTTTATGCTATTCCTTTGAAAACATTCGCAGAATGCGAAGATCTATAATAAAGTCCGAAGCAGCCGGAGGCTGCGGAGGTAATCCGTGCTGGACTTTAAAATTTCAGAGGGTGAAGGCAGAAAACAGATCGATATGGATAAACGAAAAAAAGCCTTTGATCAACAGATACCGGAACAGTCTCTCAAACGTATACCCTATTACCACCAGATATTAACGGAAATGGAATCCCAGGGCGAACTGTTCGTCTCTTCCCGGCATCTATCATCTTTTTTTAATGTGGATGATACCCAAATACGGAAAGATATATCGGTAATCGGGTATAAAGGAAAACCAAAATACGGTTATTCCGTCACGGGCCTGCGGCAGGCTATTGGGGAGTTTCTCGGTATAAATTATGAGAACACGGCGATTCTTATAGGGGCGGGAAAGCTCGGATCTGCCTTAAGCGAATATCCCGGTCTCGCGGAGTTTGGTGTAAAGATTGTAGCTATTCTAGATAATAATCCGATGAAAATAGGTAAACTAATCGGCGGTTTCAACGTGCTGCCGGTAGATTCTCTTCCCAGGGTTGTCAGGAGCTTTGAAATCGGGATTGCAATTATTACCGTTCCCAAGGAAGCCGCCCAGGGAGTTGTAGACAGGGTAATGGATTTGGGAATAAAGGCCATCTGGAATTTCGCGCCGACCCAGATTAAGGTAAGGCCGGACGTCATTATCAGGAACGAAAATATGGCCGTGGGTGTGGCGATCCTTTCCCATTATTTAAAGCAGCAGCAAAGGTCCGGCGGCCATAAGAAATCATAATAGCTCACCGCGGCCGAAATCAATGTTTATCACCAAACTAAATTTCAAAGGTATAAAGGCTTGCATCCTAAAATCCGCAAGAATTATAACTATGAAATAACTTGACTTGACATATCCTTTACAGGAAAAGAAATATCTGAAAGCTGTACTTGACAAACATTTTTAATCATAGTAATATATTACTATACCTGCATCGTTGAATCGCTCGGTCTTGAGGAACTTCTGCTGGCTGTCTTCCCAGACATGGGCAGGGAAATTCTTCTTACCGCGTGTTTTCACGTGGTAGAACAAAAGCCTTTGTACCTGTGCAACGGGTGGCTCGGGCGGACGTATCTCGCGCACCCCTGTGAGCTGCCTTCTCAAAGACTCAGCCGGTTAGTCAAGGAAATCGGAGACGATGAACGGGGAGTGACCGCTTTCTTGAATCGATGGGCTGGAAAAGAACGGACCAACCAGTTCATCGTGTTCGACATCACGAGCATTTCTTCCTATTCCCGGTCTATCGATTACGTGGAATGGGGATACAACCGGGACAAGGAAGGGCTTGCCCAGATAAACCTCGGGGTTGTGTACGCCGAGCCGCCCGACACGCCGTTATTCTATTCCATCTATCCCGGAAGTGTGCCGGATGTGAAAACCCTCAAAAATATCTTGAAAAAGCTTTCGGTGTTCAAGGTGCCGAAAACGCTGTTTGTCCTGGATAAAGGATTCTACAGTCAGGCGAATCTTAGTGCAATGGGAACAGAGATTGAGTTTATAATGCCTTTACCGGTCAACACTAAAATATTCGGCGCCCTCATTGATCGGCATGTCGAGGGGCTGGTGAAACCGGACAACGCATTTTACTGTAGGAAACAGCTCTTGTATAAGAAGCAGGCTGCCGTTTCCATCGGGGAGAAGGAGTACAGCGTGCATCTGTTCCTTGATACGAAGAGGAAACAGGAGGAAGAGTCTCATCTGCAGGGATTCATTCTCGAAGTTGAGTCCCGAGTGAAAGCGCGCCCGGATACCCGGTATGGTTTTCTTAAAAGCTTTCTGGACGACGCTTTCCCCGGATGGGAGCATTACTTCAAGATCGCACACCAAAGCGGTGTCTATCGGGTCGTGAAACAGAGCCAAGCCATCGAGGCGGCGGTTCGGCGATTCGGCACGCTGATTCTTTTGAGCAATAGTCGGGTCGACGGTGAAGGGGTCCTCGCATTTTATCGGAAGAAGGATGGAGTGGAAAAGTTCTTCGACTCCATGAAGAACGGTCTTGATCGGAAGCGGCTTCGCATTCATGGCAGAAAAGTCTTGGAGGGATTACTCTTCATCGATTTT
>JBFMGN010000457.1:0-3773 GCA_040752435.1 Spirochaetota bacterium | reverse complement strand
AGTAATTGCAAAGGAAATACCGCGGAACTTCAGGTTCTTTCGGATGAACAGTGCGGCTATCTGGTTGCTTCGGCAATTGAAGTCCTGGAAAGAACCGGGGTAGTATATTACGATAATGAATCAATCAATATAATGAAAAAAGCCGGCTGTTTTATCGACGGCAGCAGAGTCCGTATACCGGGCAAACTGGTAGAGAAGGCTTTGAAAACAGTGCCGCGCAAAGTGACCTTATGCAACAGCAGAACCGGCCAGCGGATTATGTCGCTTGAAAGCAATAATTCATATTTCGGTACTGGATCGGATACGCCCTTTTTTATAGATCCCCGCAACAATACGAGAATTCCTACCACAAAAGAAACGGTCTCCATGGCGGCGAAAGTTATTGATGCGCTTCCGAATATAGATTTTGTCATGTCCCTGGGAATTGTTCAGGACGTACCTCAGCTTGTTTATGACAGGCATCAGTTTGAAGCCATGGTTTTGAATACATCAAAGCCCATTGTAACTACCGCCATTGATAACGACGGATACGCAGATATTATTGAGATGTGCGAGGTAATTGCAGGCGGAGAAGATGAATTAAGGCGGAATCCTTTTTTGACCCTCTATGCCGAACCGATTTCACCTCTCATCCATTCAGAAGAGGCGGCCCGAAAGCTGGTTTTGGCAGGGAGGAAACAACTGCCGGTTGTTTATACTCCGTGTATAATGGCAGGCAGTACTGTGCCCGCCACTTTAGCCGGGGCTGTGACAAACGGTATTTCGGAAAGCCTGAGCGGGCTTGTGTTAAACCAGCAGGTAACTGAAGGGAACCCATTTATAATGGGCGGCGTGTTTACAATAATGGATATGAATACCTCCATCTTTTCATACGGCGCGCCTGAGTTTGATCTTATGATGGCAGCCTTAAGCGATATATCGAAATATCTTAATATTCCAATGTTCGGAACTGCGGGTTGTACAGACTCAAAGCTGCTCGATGAACAGACTGCAATTGAGTATGCAATTTCCATTATGATGTCGGCTCAATCCGGTGCTAACCTCATCCATGATTTAGGATATATCGAACATGGAAATACGGCGTCCCTGGGCGCACTGGTGATGGCGAACGACTTAATAGGATATGCCAGAAAATTTGTGGGCGGATTTAAGGTAAATGAGGAAACACTTGCCCTTGATGTAATTAACAAAGTGGGACCCGGAGGGGATTTCCTTACCACAGAACATACCTACAAGCACTTTAAAACCGAAACCTGGCAGTCTGATCTTTTTAAAAGAGAAATATATGAAAACTGGGTTTCCGGCGGGAGAAAAACTCTTACCCAGCGGGCAAATGAGAAAGCCGTTGCCATTTTGGAAGCTTATACGCCCGAACCTCTGCCGAAGAATGTTCAGCAGAAATTGAGGAGTATAGTTGAAAGAGCTGAAGAAAAAATCAGAAAATGACATAACCGTTGAAAATGCCAGTTATGCCCTTGGTATTGATACCGGCGGAACCTTTACCGACGGCGTTGTGTATAATCTTACACAGAATAAGATCATCGCAAAAACCAAAGTTATTACAACGCGAAGTAACTTGACAATTGCGATCAATAATTGTCTTGATAATCTGCTTTTTGATCTTGATAATAAAAAAATTAAAGAGGCAGTATTAAACCGCATAAAAATGGTGTGCCTGTCAACTACTCTTGCAACCAACGCTATTGTTGAGGGCCAGGGTGCTGATGTCGGTTTGATACTAATCGGTTACGAACCGAACAAAACACTTCCTGCTCAATCTTATGTCTGTATTAAGGGCGGATGTGATATAAAAGGCAAAATTAAAGAACCGGTAGAGCCTGCCGAAGCAAAGGCCGCCATCCATGCGCTGAAAGGCAAGGTGGAGGCCTTTGCCGTCTCAGGTTACATGAGCATAAGAAATCCGGCGCAGGAACTTGAAGTTGAGAAACTTATCATGGAGCTAACCGGTTGCCCTATAGTATGCGCTCATCAATTGAGTGCTGATCTCGGTATTTACGAGCGCACGGTAACGGCAATCCTGAATGCACGGCTTATTCCGCTTATCGCTCACCTGATAGATGCGGTTAAAGCAGGTCTTGCAGCCAAAAAGATAAGAACAGTTGTTAAAGTCGTAAGGGGTGACGGAAGCCTTATAAGCGAAAAGGTTGCCAGGGAAAAACCCGTTGAGACCATACTCTCAGGTCCGGCTGCAAGTTTTATCGGGGCCAGGACGCTTTCCGGTATTCAAAATGCCATTGTCGTTGACATGGGCGGAACAACCACGGATGTGGCTGTGCTTAAAAACGGAAAACCCTCCTTGAATGATGAAGGTGCGCGGGTGGGAGGATGGTTAACCCGGGTCAAGGCGGCCGAAATTACGACTGTCGGGTTGGGCGGCGACAGTTTTATCCAGGTATCCAAAGACAAAGTACTTACGATCGGCCCGCAAAAAGTTTTCCCATTATCCTGGATTACAACGGAATATCCTTACCTCCTTGGAGAGCTTGACACTATCAAAAATACCCATTATTTCCCCCTAAACTCTCAGCCTACCTGCATCATGTGTCTGATTAAAGAGCCGGCCAATATAGAGTTGAACGAAACAGAGAGAAATATACTTAAGATCATAAAGGACGGACCTCATTCTCTATATTACATCAGCAAGAAACTTAATAAGGACGCCAACATTATCCCATGGGAGCGGCTTGTAAACATAGGCGCTATTCATCGTGCCAACCTTACTCCCACCGACATACTGCATGTTACCGGTAAATTTTCTACATGGAATAAGGAGGCCGCTGCGCTCGGAGTCTCCATTATGTCTGATCGGTTTGGGAGTACCAGAGAGATATTCGTAAAAAAGGTGCTTGATAAACTGCATTATATGATTTTTGAACTTCTGATAGAAAAACTTATCGCTCGTAGAAATAATAAGATTTCTATAAAAAAGAGTGATGAGAGCGTTTATCTGATTAAAGAAATGTTTTATCGGGAAGATAACCTTCATAGTAACATAATGTTTTCGGTTTCTCTTAACTTACCCGTGGTGGCGGTGGGAGCACCGGTAATTGCTTATTTCCCGGAAGTTGTAAAAAAGTTAAATACCCGTCTCATTATACCGCCTGATGCCGATGTAGCCAATGCCGTCGGCACCGTTAACGGACAGGTTGTAGAAAGAGTTAAAGTTTTGATAAAACCTGGGGAAAGCGCCGGTTTTTATGTCTACAATTCTTACGAAAGAAAAATGTTCATGGAACTGGACAAAGCTGTGGAATACGGGGTTGAGACAGGCAAAGGCTTTGCTTTAAGAAAAGCAGCGGAAGCAGGCGCTTTCGGAATAGAAATATTTGTTGAACGGAACGACAGGTATATATCGTTATCCGAGCAGCCCGGGGTTGCTCTTAAGGATAAGACCGACAAGTTATTTATAGAAAGCATAATCGATATATCTGCCGTCGGGAATCCATGGGAAGGGGAACATGGACGATAAAATGTATTCAATTACAGAGAAAGATTTTAAACTCATCCACGACAATTCAATGCGTATCCTGAAAGAAATCGGTATCCTTTTTAATGATGAGGAGACAATAAGGATATTTAAAGACCACGGGCTTAAGGTTGAAGGAAAAACCGTTTTTTTTAAAGAAAAAAATGTCAGGAATGCACTTGAAGCGGCGCCGGCGCAATTTACTGTTGCCGCGCGGAATCCGAAAAACAATGTACAAATCGGGCAGGGCCGCAGCATTTTTGTACCGGGGTACGGTGCTCCTTTT
>JBFMGN010000456.1:0-3774 GCA_040752435.1 Spirochaetota bacterium | reverse complement strand
AAAAACCTTTCCCAGTCGTAAATCCCCCGGCCAGGGCTTCACTGCAGGCCTTTTGAATGGCCACACCGTCGGCGGAAGGATCGCTGAAGGGGAACTGGACTTCAAGATAGGCAGCGCCGCCATCGATCAGGCCGCGGGCCGCCTCGAAAGAGCGTTCCATATCAGGATAACCGGCGACAATATGAGCCATCAGCCTGCTTTTTACTTTTCCATCAATCATAACCGGTTACCTCATCCTGTAAAAACTTCCGCCACTGCTCCGGTTCCAATTCCCGGGCAGAGATGAAAAGGTCTTTGTCACCCCTGCCGGACATATTAACAATAACCGATTTATGAGAAGGGCAGGCTGCCGCAATTCTTATCGTCGCGGCGGCCGCGTGGGCCGACTCCAGGGCAAAAATGACGCCTTCATGTTTTGCAAAAAATTTCAACGCCGCCAGCGCTTCCGTATCGCTAATCGATAAAAATTCCACCCTGCCCCTGGTACCGAGGTAAGCGAGTTCCGGCCCGATACCAGGATAATCCAGGCCGGCACTGACCGAATGGGTCGGAAGAACCTGGCCGTCCCCGTCCAACAGGAAAAAACTTTTATACCCATGCACAATTCCTTTTTTCCCTTGGCCGTTCATACGGGATGCATGTTCACCGATTCCCGGACCTCTTCCCCCCGCTTCCGCGCCGATCAGCCGTGGTTCCGTTTTTTCAATGAAAGGCGAAAAGAAACCGATGGCGTTGGAACCGCCGCCGACACAGGCAACCAGGGCTTCAATCTCCAGATTTTCCGCCTCTGCCTGTTCCGCCGTCTCCCGGCCGATAACGGACTGGAATTCCCGGACCATGTCCGGGTAGGGCGAGGGGCCAAGGGCTGAACCGATAAGATAGTGGGTCGATTTAAAGCTGTGAGCCCAGTCCCGCAAGGCTTCGTTGATCGCGTCCTTCAGCGTCCGGGATCCGGTCTTAACAGGTACAACTTCAGCTCCAAACAATTCCATCCAGAAAACATTGGGCCTTTGCCGCCGGATATCAACTTCGCCCATATAAACTCTGCATTCCATACCAAGCTTGGCACATACGGCTGCGGTCGCAACACCGTGCTGGCCGGCACCGGTCTCGGCAATAATCCGCTTCTTCCCCATACGCCGGGCGAGGAGTCCCTGGCCCAGGGCGTTGTTTATTTTGTGGGCTCCAGTGTTGGCGAGTCCCTCCAGTTTGATATGGATTTTTCCGCCTCCAGCCGCCCGGGTCGCATTCTGTGCGAATAGAAGCGGCGTGGGCCGTCCAATATAAGCGGCTGCCTCCCGATGGATCTCCGCCTGAAAGCGGGTATCGTTAAGCGCCTCGATAAAGGCTGCCTTAAGCTCGTCCAGAGGCGTTCTTAAGACCTCGGCCACATACCGCCCCCCGAACTCGCCGAAATAGTCGTTAAAGTATCCGGGCATAATCAATTCCCTCCGATGCAACTGCAGCTTCAATTCTGTGAAAAAACCGGTCGATTTTTTCCCGGCTCTTTAATCCCGGAGAATCTTCAAGACCGCTGGAAACATCAATCAACTCAGGCTGGAACACATTGACTACGTATTCTACGTTCGTTGGATTAATACCGCCTGCAAGCCATAAAGGCGCCTTATCCCGCGCGGCCATTACCAACGCAGGCGCGATGGTTTTGCCGGTTCCTCCATACGCTTTCCCGCTGAATGCATCCAGCAGCACCCGGGGGCAATGATAGGCGCTGATCGCATCGATATCGGAATCGCAGCGTATCCGTAAAGCCTTGTAGTACGGGTATGCCAGGTCAATACAACTTTCCGGGCTTTCGTAACCGTGAAATTGGACAGCATCAAGTTTGCCGCCGGATAAAAGGTTAAGAATTGAACCGTCCACAAAGCCGCTGCCGTTCGTACCCTGGGGTTTCCCCGGATTTGCAATGACAACCCCCACTTTTAAGGCCCTGGTAGATCGTAAACCGGCCACAAAACGGGGATCTACCATCCGCGGTGATTCTGCCAATATAAAACCCAGGATATCAGCTCCCTTGTCATCGGCGAAATAAACATCCTCTTCCCGGGTTAAACCGCATATTTTAAGCAGGGGACGTCCCGGCTCAAACCGGGCGTACAACCTGCTCCAGAACTCCCCCCTGAATCCGGATGATAGTGCGGTTTTAATCTCTCCGATCAAGCCGGGCCGCCTGATGACGGATTCACCGACCAGGATACCGGAAAAGCCGGAGGAGAAGGCAAAAAGGGCATCTTCATAGCGGCTGATTCCCGATTCAAAAACAAGCCTGGTATCCCATTGAATATACTTCTTCATCTTTAAAGGATGGATCTTATCGACCTTGAAGGTGGTGAGGTTTCTTGAATTTATCCCGGTAAACCGGGGCTTTAGCGGCTTAATTTTTTCAATATCCTTAAGTCCATGGACTTCCACGAGGACCGCCATTCCAGAGCCTTGCGCCCGTTTATAGAGAAGTTCCAGCGTTTTTTTCTCTAGTATGCCGGCAATAAGAAGAATCGCATCCGCCCCTGCCCTCCAGGATAGGTCGACATCTTCGGGTTCTAAAAGAAAATCTTTTCGAAGCACCGCGATTCCCGGGAATCGCTTTTTTACAGCCATCAGGTCGGCCAGGGAGCCTCCGAAATAGTCATGTTCCGTCAGTACGGAAATCGAGCGAATTCCGTTTTCAGCATATAAGGCAGCCTGGGCAGGGGCATCCAGACCCGGAGCGATATCCCCCTTGGAGGGAGACCTTCGTTTTACCTCGCAGACAATAAAAGGGTTTCGGCCGAAGGGCACAAGCGGAACAGTCCTCCCTTCCGGTACCGGAATTCCCTGGTTAAACCCCGATTCTGCGATTCTCTGCCGTCTTTTTAATACGATCGCATCCAGCATACTTTGATCGAGCATATAGTTTAATTCCTTACTTGCTTCAAGCGGTTACTTTCCTCAATTATTTCATCCAGTTTCATTTTCGCCTTTCCCTCCGACAGGGCTTGCCCGGCGAGTTTATAGCCCTCCTCAATACTTCCGGCGCAGCCATATACAAAAAGCCCCGCGCCCGCATTGAGGAGAACCGCCTCCCGCACTGCCGGAGAGCCGCTTCTCAAGAGAATCTCCAACGCAGCCCTGGCATTTTCCGGCGCGCTTCCCCCTTTAAGTTCTTTCAGTTGATACAATTTAATACCCAACTTTTCCGGGTGAAAAACCTCCTCGCACAGGTTGTCATTTTCATCGATCATGACTATTCTCGTCGGGCCGGTGACCGAAATCTCATCCTGGCCGTCGAACCCGTGAACCACCATAACCCGTTTAATACCCAGCATCCTGGCAGCCCGGGCGACATCCAGACAGAGGTGATCGGCATATACCCCGATTATTTGATATTCCGCCCCCGCGGGATTAACAAGCGGTCCGAGCAAATTCATGATGGTTTTGATCCCCATTTCTCGCCTGGCCTGCGCCGCATGGCGCATGGCACTATGATAAAGAGGGGCAAAGAGAAAAACGAATTTTGTCTTCTCGACCAGCTTTTCCGATTGAACAGGATCAAGATCAATCGCAATACCCAATTCCTTGAAGAAATCCGCACTGCCGCTCAGTGAGCTGACAGCTCTGTTGCCGTGTTTGGCAACTACCGCGCCGCAGGCTGAGGCAATAATAGCACTTAAAGAAGAAATGTTGAAAGTACCCAGTTCGTCACCCCCTGTCCCGCAGGTGTCAAGCACGGGTCCCTTGACCCGCAGGTACCTTCTTTTTCTCTGAAGAACCGCAGCG
>JBFMGN010000455.1:0-3780 GCA_040752435.1 Spirochaetota bacterium | reverse complement strand
GCCGATGAGCCGACTACGGGCCTGGATGTAACAGTTCAGGCCCAGATTTTCTGCCTGATTAAACAGGTACAGGAACGGCATCGCATGGCCATGCTTTTAATAACTCACGATTTAGGGGTGGTGGCGGAACTGTGCGAGCGAATGGTGGTTATGTATGCAGGGCATATAATGGAAATTGGAAAGGTAGAGCGAGTCTTCGAAAAAACTTACCATCCATACACCCGGATGCTCCTGCAATCGACCCTTCGAGCGGATAAAAAAGTTGAGTTTAGACCGCCTGATCCCGAGCGGGTAAGTATCGAAGAAACCGTATACCGGCTTTCCTCGTGCAGGTTTGCAATGCGATGCCCTTCTGTGATGGCTCTTTGCCGGGAAAAGAAACCCGCTATTACAGAAATTGAGCCGGGACACCAGGTTATGTGTCATCTTTATCATTCGGGGTGAGCTTAAGATGGATCCGCCGATCCTGGAAGTTGAAAATCTTCATAAACATTTCCCCTTAAGCGGAAAAACTACGGTTCATGCAGTCAACGGTGTGAATTTTAAGCTCTATCCGGGTGAGGCGGTAGGCCTGGTAGGTGAAAGCGGTTGTGGTAAATCAACTACGGCTCGATGCATTGTCCGGCTGGAGGAAGTCACGCAGGGGAAGATACTTTTTCTTGGGAAACAAATAAATAAGATGCCGCCCCGCAAGTTCAGGCCGATGCGGCGGTTTATCCAGATGGTTTTCCAGGATGCAACCATGTCCTTAAACCCTCTGTTAACGGTGAAGCAGACCATCCAGGAACCTCTTAAAGTTCACAAAATGGCTTCAAACCGCAGGGAGTTGGACGAGCACATCAAACATATCATGTCCCTCGTCAATCTGGAATTGAAGTTTTTGAACCGCAATCCACGCCAGCTTTCAGGCGGACAGCGGCAGCGCGTTGGCATAGCCAGGGCTCTCGTCACAAATCCAGAACTTGTTTTGCTTGACGAACCTACTTCTTCGCTGGACATGTCGATTCGTATTCACATCATCAACCTGCTCAGCCATCTTCAGGAACAACTGGGTGTCACCTATTTGTTTATTTCTCATGACTTAAGTACAGTGCGTTCCCTCTGCAACCGGGTATTGGTAATGTATCTGGGAAAGGTAGTGGAAAGAGGACCGGTGGGCGAGATTTTCGACCATCCACTGCATGCCTATACCCGCGCGCTGCTTTCTTCTATTCCTATTCCTGATCCTAAAGTCCGCAAACCGCGCATTATTTTGAAGGGTGAACCGCCAAGCCTGACAAAACTGCCGACCGGTTGCGTTTTTGCCGACCGCTGCGAATCGGCCGATAATTCCTGCCGAGAGGGAGAGCCGGTTTTACAACATGCAGGCAATGATCACTGGGCGGCTTGTTACCGTGTGGCCGGACTATCATAACCTTTGGATGGAAACGCCCATAGAATAGAAAGGAGGAAAGCGTGGAAGAAAAACCGCTTAAAGGAAAAAATGCCCTGGTTACAGGGGCATACCGGAATTTAGGAGCTGTTACGGCGGAAACCCTGGCCAGGTACGGGGCAAATGTTATCATAAACGATCTGAGCTCTCCCGAGATAGCCGCCTGTGGCAAAAAGACGGTTAACTCCATCCAGGTACATGGAGTTAAGGCGGCCGCGATTCCGGCGGATCTCAGTAAAAGTAACGAAGTACGACGTTTATGCCGGGAGGCGCTTAATGCCTTTCAAAGAATCGATATAGTGGTAAATAATGCCGGTCCTTTCAACATGGATCCGTATACCGCTCTGAAAGAGGAATTGTGGGACTTAGTCATGGATGTAAATCTGAAAGCAATCTATCTGACAGCCCAGGAACTTGGTCCCCAGATGAAATCCCACGGATGGGGCCGCATAATCAATATGAGCGCCGGCTCTGCCTTTATCAGGAATCATGGTGTTTATACGCTCGCAAAGGCCGCCGTCACCATAATAACGGAATCTCTTGCCCTCGAATTAGGCCCGGAGATTAGCGTGAACGCCATTGCCCCGGGACAGATTCAAGAGAGTTTGCCGGATATTCACGAAATCGATCCCACATTTGGAGAGCGATATCTTAAGCGGGTACCGGTAAAGAAGATGGTCACTCGAGGCGAGGTGGCAGACATGATTGCCCGCCTATGTACCCCCGCCTTTGACATGCTGAACGGGATGACCATTCGCATGGACGGCGGCTCTGAAATTCCCCGTTTTTAGGTTTATTCTCTGCCGTATGATTGAGTATGTAATAAACGCCACCGGGGTGTGGAAAGGCATCGGTTTCTGGGATCATGCTTTAACCTGTGCCGGTGAAAAAAATAATATTAAGATTTCACATAAAGACAGAGAGGTACTTAAGAAGCTGGCAGTGAGGGTGGCCGAACTGGCTGCCAGGCCGCAGGAGAGTGAAAAAGTTAAGTTGTGGTACTCCCATAATGCCCTTCAGACCAAACACCCGGTCATACTCGCAGACCCGGAAAATGGATGGAACGACATAATAACCGCAAACCGAATGGAATGCGAGGGAGATTTGGCCAGGCGATGGGAGGTGGTGTTACGGAAAGAGATTTTCTGGGGTGAGTCCATGCAGGATGACAGACCCATTGAGGCGCATTTTTACATTGGTCATACCTGCTCGGACAGCGGCTGGGGAGTAAGCGGAAAATTTCGCGGCGGCAAAAATGGCGGTACCTATGCCTGGGACAGCCCGGTAAAGGAGATGGAAGATCTGGAAAAGCTCCATTATCCCAGGATTGAGGTCGACTATAAAACAACCGGTGAAACTATAAACCTTGCAAAAGAGATCTTTGGCAATATTCTCAAGGTCAAGTTAAAGGGTGTATGGTGGTGGGGTTTCGGCCTTACCTATGATCTTGCGATCCTGATCGGGCTCGAACGAATAATGCTACTTCCCTACGATAGCCCCGATTTTCTGCATAAAGCCATGGAAATCCTTAGAGACGGTAACATGCAAAAACTGAATTTTCTCGAAGAGAATGGTTTGCTTACCCTGAATAACGACGGCTCTTATGTCGGTTCGGGGGGAATCGGATACACCCGAGAGCTTCCCAGGAGAAAATTCCCTGATAGTGACAGCAGCGTGAGGACGGAAGACATGTGGGGTTTCGCTGAAAGCCAGGAGACCATTGGAATGTCCCCCGGTATGTACGAAGAATACATTTTTCGGTATCAACTTCCAATTTTAAAACGTTTTGGGCTTAACTGTTACGGATGCTGCGAACCTCTGGATAAAAGATGGCCTGTAATAAAAAATATACCTAACTTAAGAAGAGTTTCGGTCTCCGCCTGGGCCGATAAAAAAAAGATGGCAGAATATCTTCAAGACAAGTACATCTTTTCGCTTAAGCCCAATCCCGCAGATCTGGCCGTAACTGAAATGGACTGTAACCGGATTCAAAAAGACATGCGAAGGTATCTTGAGATTACTAAAGACGCGGTTTTGGAAATAATAATGAAGGACAACCACACCTTGGGTAAAAATCCTTCAAATATCACAAACTGGGTTAAAATTGTGCGGCAAGAAGTTGAAAAGACAGGCCGCTGAAGCATCCAAAATATCTGTAATTTAAAATAGTAACATTAATGGGGTTCTTTCAAAATATAAGCCCCCTTGGAGGGCGAGAAGCTAGGGCAAGCATATTGGGTAGCCACGGAATCCGCGGAAATATACGGAAAAAGTATTAATGGTTGCAGCCTTCCGTATCATTCCGTGTGCTTCCGCGGCTAATAAATTCTTGTTTTTGAAATTGCCTC
>JBFMGN010000454.1:0-3780 GCA_040752435.1 Spirochaetota bacterium | reverse complement strand
CAGGAAATCCCCAAAGATGTGACAGCCCTGAGGGGAATCTTGAAGTATGGGATAGATCATCGGATGCAGCGCCAAGCGCGGGCCTGTAGTGTAGCAATCCCCTGAGATGCCTCGGGGACTGCAGTGGATATCACAGAGGCCTCCGGAGCCTCTGACCCGGGTTCGAAATTCGACCTGCGCCAGAGCCAGTTCGAACGAAGGTCCCGGCAGGCCCGCATTTCTGTCCCACAACAAAAACAAAACAAAAGAAATGCGGTGAAGACCACCCCACAGCTACCCAACAGCGCAGCTACCCAAGTGGTCGAACCCACGGCGAGGAATCAAACTCTCATCGTATTCTCGCCGTGCTCTCAGCGAAAAATAAGCACTGGCAAAGACCCAACCACCGCTAACCAATAGCACTGCTAATCCAGGGGTCGCTGCCCACGGCGAGGAAACAAACTCCCATCATATTCTCGCCGTGCTCTCAGCAAAAAATAAGCAATGACTAAGACCATTCCACAGCTAACCAATCGGGCAGTTAACCCAGTGGTCGAGCCCACGGCGAGAGCAAACTCACAACATACACTCGCCGTGCTCCCAGCAAAAAAACAAGCGCCGGCGTAGACCATTATACAGCTCCCCAATAGCACAGTTATCCAAGTGGTCGAGCCCACGGCGAGGAAACAACCTCCAAGCGCATCCTCGCCGTGATAGAAGCTCTAGGACAGGCGCGCGTCGTCCCCCTCTACGATGTCACTTACGGCAATTTTAAATATTGAACAGGGTATAGTCCTTCTAATGAGCCAAGAAACAGAAACAAGGATCGGAAAACCCCATGATGGCGGTATATCCAGCATATCCACCTACTACGCAGTTCGGATCTCGAAGACTAATGTGCGCTATCCCCCAATATCAGAGAGATATATGAGAACTATGGTGCAGATGAACGAGTTAGGCGAAACCGAATGCGAAAAAGAGATTGTCTTTGAAACCAATCGGTAGATTAAAGGTGAGTTACGCAATGAAAATTGGAATGCCATCTGTGAAAACGAAACAATACAAACTGTTGGACGGAACGTTCCAAGTATTAGTTCAACAGGTCGGGGATGGGTCTATCATTAAAAGATTCGAAAAAACACCTTTTCCGACGGAGGATACCGATGTTGTATGTCCACATTTTTTAGAATTGAAATGGGCGTATGGCTGTCCTTTCAACTGTGCATGGTGCTATCTTAAGGGCACATTGCGACTTCTTCCGACCAAGACAAAACCAGTAGTCAAGAAGTTTGATAAAATAGAAGAACATCTACAAGTATTTTTCAGGAAGAGCCGAGAAAAAGAAATCCTGAATACTGGAGAACTTGCAGATTCTCTGATGTATGAGAGTAATAGCACACCTTTTTCGAAATTTGTCATACCACTCTTTGAATCTCAAAATAGACATAGGGTTTTATTTTTAACTAAGTCAAACAGGATAGAGAACCTTTTGAGCATAGAAAAGCATTCAAGAACCACCGTTAGCTTCAGTATAAACGCTGAGCCGGTCTCAGAGAAATGGGAAAAGGCACCGTCTGTGAGAGATAGAATTGAAGCTGCAAAGAGAGTAACCGAGGCAGGATATGAAACACGGATAAGAATTGACCCGATTGTTCCCATCTCTGATTGGAAAAAACACTATTGCAATATTATTGATTTTGTATTGAAAAGATTTGTTCCTGAGCGAATAACATTAGGCACTCTAAGGGGCCTCCAGAGTACAATAAACGAAGCCAGGGATAAATCATGGACAGAGTTTCTATCTGACCATTCTAATTGGGGCAGAAAGATATCTTCTAATCTGAGGAGAGATCTCTACTCGGAGGTAATACGATATCTTATGAAAGAATATGATTATGATAAAGTAGCATTATGCAAAGAGACGTTAGCTATGTGGAAAGCCTTGGGTATGGACTATACTTGTATGAGGTGTAATTGTACATGGTAGCAGAATTGCGCGAAAAGAGATATGTAAGGAGGAATGTAGATGGATGGAAACCTTAAGGAATTTGACTTCGGAGTGAACGATATCGGCATTTTCCTGATGGAATCAATTACCACAGGATTGTACAAGAATCCGATGAATGTGCTAAGAGAATATATTTCGAATGAGATAGACAATGTCCCTTCACCAACCCTGATTGATGTAAAGGTCGAAATGAGAAAAGTAATAATTTCTGGGAACGGCCCAGGTATGGATTATGACGGAATTCGTGATGCTGTGAAAGTAGGCTTTTCACCTAAGGATCTAAAAAAGAATATAGGGTTCAGGGGTATTGGGATATATTCAGGTGTTGCTATTTGTAACAAGATTGTTCTCACGACTAAGAGACGAGAGAATCCAAAATACTATCAAATTGTTATTAATTGCAAAGGACTGCGAGATGACATAAAGAAGGGCTCTTCAATATCACTAATTGATAGTTTAAAGAGCAACATAAAATGGAGTGAGATAACTGCACCTAAAGAGCAAGCTAAATATTATGGAACTGCGGTAGAATTGATTGATATTCTTGAAGACTTCAAAGAGATATTAGATGAGGAAAAAGTCAAAAAATACTTAGAGATGACAATCCCTATAAATTTCGAAAGAGATTTTCCGTTCAGAAAAGATATAGAAACCTACCTAAAGACACACCTTGGAAATGATTTCAAGATGGTAGAGCTGAGAATTAACAATGTCCCAGTTTATAGGGCACCTAAGTATGTTTCTCTTGAGCGACCAATCTTCGGAAAGATTAGTGTAAAGAAAAAACTTCTGGGAATTTATTGGATATGTCAAAATGCTAGAACTGGAAAAATCGATGACGAATATTCGCGGGGGCTTGTTTATAGAAAAAAAGGTTTCACTGTAGGAGATCGGACAACAATAACTACATTGTTTATGGGCGAAAAAGATAAACATCTAATTGATTATATCACTGGCGAAGTCCATATCACTACTGATGAACTACTGCCGAATACCGAACGCGTGGAGTTTGAAGCCTCTCCAGCTCGCGATATATTGGAACAAGCACTTGTTCAAGACATAAGAAAAGAGATATCTCAGATGACCCGAAAGAAATCAGCGATTTCAAGGGCTGAGATGAGGATTATAAAGGCTGAAGACCTTCCAAACAAGCCCGAATTTGAAAGTGAAGAGATATGGCTAAATGAAATAACCGATGCAAAGAAACTCTTAGACGGATTAAAAGCAGACCTTAAAAATAAACATATTCCTCCAACAATGAAAAAGAAGATTGAGAGGGCACATAAAAGAGTAGATAGCTGGATTAAGAAAAATTCGAAGCCACCCAAACAAGAAATCATTGAAGAGGAAACAGAAATCCACGAAGAAGAAATCGGCGAGGAGGCAGAAGAGAAGAAAGAACCAGAAATAGAGAGGATAGAAGAGTTAGGGGAAGCATTAGAGAATGAAGAGAAACTGCCCTCTGAATGGTTTCCTATCGCTGTAGAAGAGATGTGCTACCGAATAGGTCACTCAGAGTGGAAAGATGTTATTATGAAAACAATAGATGTTCTGAAAAACGAAGCATTTTTGAAAAGCGATGAGGAAGTTAGAGCATTCCTTCAGAAACTGGAGCTTAGGCTTGCTATCTGACGTTGGGAGGACTGTATAATGTTTCGTACAAATCCTTCCAAAGACATATTACGACGAGAATATGATGCCGCTATAATTCGAGAGAAGTTTGATGATACAAATGAGGAGATAATATATTTTGGGATGCCAGGATCCTCTATGTTGGATGTACGGGAGTGGGC
>JBFMGN010000453.1:0-3786 GCA_040752435.1 Spirochaetota bacterium | reverse complement strand
TCGCCTTATCTATAGGCTAACGCCTATAGATAAGGCGATACTACCCCCCTTTATCGCCCTAGCTTCTCGTCCCCGTAGGGGGCTACCCTCCTTTATCACCCTAAGAAATTTCACACAGAGTACACAGAGACTAAGGAGCACCCATTTACGGTGAATTAACGAATTAAGTCAAAAGAAAAGGGATTAGCCACGGAACCCACGGAAAAATACGGAAAAAGTATTAATGGTTGCAGCCTTCCGTATCATTCCACGTGATTCCGCGGCTAATTTTCCTCTCTGTGCCCTCTGTGTTCTCTGTGTGAAATTCATCTCCTTCTTCTTTTCTCCGTGTTCTCCGTGCGAAACCTCTCGCCCTCGAAGGGGGCTACAATCGGCCGAAGGCCGTACTGGTATATCTTTGACTTAAGTATTGATAAGCGGCGCAGCTCTGTTGTATGGTAGATGATGATAGGCGGAGACCGTTTTCCGAAAACTACACCGGAACGGGTGGATATGTGAGAAACGGATACCTTTTTATAATTTTTTTTATTGATCTATCAGCGGTTGTCGTTTGGCTTTTTATTCTCACCCGCCTTGACAGTTACAGGCATGATAAAAAGAGCACCCGGTTATTAATCAAGTTCTACTTCTTTGGATTATTTTCGGTAGTTCCCGCCATTCTTCTATATAAAGTTTCCGATCATATAAGTCCGGGGCTCTATCCCGGAATATTCGAAATTGATTCGTTTTTATTTAATTTCCTTATCGCCGGCCCTATCGAAGAAGTTTCCAAGTTCCTTGTTTTTCTCTCCATAAGCAGAAGAAACGGTACAATCAAAGACCCCCGAGACGGCATTCTCCAGGCCGCCTCGGTCGCCCTCGGATTCGCATCCGTAGAAAACATGAAGTATGGCCTTAATTTCGGCCTTGAAGTCCTTGTTTTACGTTCAGTCTTAACAATTGCAGGGCACATCCTGTATTCATCAATCTGGGGGTTCGGTTATTCCCTGGTAAGATACGGCAATATTAAAAGGAATGGTGCTTATTACAATGAACTTGTTATTCTTTCATTAATACCCGCCTCATTTTTTCACGGATTGTACAATTTCTTTCTCGATTTCGGTTATATACGGGCTGTAATTGCGTTGAACTTCTTTATCCTCATCATCTTCATCCTTATATACCGCTTCATGGTAACCATTTCACCTTTTAAGAAGTTTCCCTTAACAGATTACAGGACAGCGATCTACTCCATCCGCCTGGGGCTTCGCTCCCATTCAAAAAGTTATATTCTTCATAAACGGATTGCATTTTACTACCTGTATGCGGGTGAATACAAAAAGGCCTACAGCCATTTCACCTCCGCCTGCCGGTTAAGACCACTTAAGAGGGTCGACAAGTTCTTTAGAGGAGCAGCTCTGATGCTATCCGGTGGTACGGAAAAAGGGCAGCGTCTTATGAAGGCAGCTCAGGTGCATTTAAACCCGGAGAAAACGGTGCTCCTCAAAAAGTTACTGAAGCGGATCCTAAAGGATAAAGCTGGCTTCAACAAGATTCTATCAGAACTAAATAATATTTTAACGACCTCTAATGTTCGCTCGCTGCGGGAGATGTCTTCCCGGTAAAAGTTTAGATGCGTTAGATTGATAAGAATGTCTTGCATGCTATCAAAAAACTAAGTAAAATGACATCAAATATGCCAGAATATATAAATCGGATACTAAAAAAACCGAAACAGTCTTTCTTTTTATTTGGGCCGAGAGGCACCGGAAAAACAACCTGGGTTTCCCGCGAATTTCCGACAGCCTATCGGATAAACCTTTTAGATGAAGCCTTATACCAAACCTATTTGGCTGATATCTCCCAATTCAGCGGCGAAATACGGATACTTGAAAACGAGTCCTGGGTCTTTATCGATGAAATCCAGAGAATTCCCAATCTACTGAACGAAGTCCATCGTTTTATCGAAGAAAAACAGCTTAAATTCATACTCACCGGTTCTTCGGCACGAAAAGTCAGGCAGGCCGGTGTGAATCTACTGGCCGGGCGGGCCTGGTACAAGCAGATGTTTCCTTTTTTGCCGGAGGAGCTCGGCGAATCATTTGAGCTTGACTCGATTCTGCAATTCGGAAGCATCCCCCTTATATTGAATTCTCCGGACAAGAAAGAATCATTGAAAGCCTATGTACAGTTGTATTTAAAGGAAGAGATTAAAGCGGAAGCACTGGTCAGGAATTTGCCGGGTTTTGTTCGTTTTTTACCCGTAGCAGGTCTTTTCCATGGACAGGTAGTCAATATCTCCGGTATTGCCAGGGATGCCGGAGTAAGCCGAACTACAATACAAGGCTACCTGGAGATACTGGAAGATACTCTTATGGCGTTCAGGCTTAGGGCTTTCGAATCACACGTAAGGGTCAGGGAGAAGAAACACCCAAAGTTGTATTGGGGCGATCCCGGGATAGTCCGGGCAGTAAACAACCGTTTCGGCGAATTATACCCCGGCGAAAAAGGTGTATTGTTTGAAGGACTTATCGCCATGATGCTCCGTTCGTATCAATCGTATAAAGAACTGTTTGATGATTTCTATTATTGGGCGCCCGCAGGTGCCGTTAAAACAGAAGTGGATTTTGTCCTTAAACGCAGGCGAGAATTGATTGCGATCGAGGCTAAAGTCTCTGGCAGAATTCACAATGAACATTTGAAGGGTTTAAAGGCCATAGGGGATGTACCGGGATTAACACGGAAAATACTTGTATATCCGGGCAACAGAAAAATATTGACCGAGGACAAAATAGAGATCCTGCCGTTTAACGACTTTTCAAGGATGCTTGCATCGGGCCGGTTGTAATTTTATAATAATCTGTACTTTACAATCCGTCCAATGTTTGACAACTGTTTAATGGATTTGCTGCTATGGAAATAGAATATATGACCAACACCGATTTAACTTTTATCACCAACGAGGAACAGAAAAACCTTAAAGCAAGGTTTCAAGTGCTCATAAAAAATACCAAATTATTTGACTGCCTTGTTGGATATTTTTATACGAGCGGTTTTCATGCCATTTATAAGTCGCTGGAAAATACCGAGAAAATTAGAATCCTGATTGGCATAAGCACAAGCAGACAGACATATGAACTATTAACAGAAGCCAGCAATGACCAGCAACAGACACTTCAATTTTCCCATGCGGAAACAAAGCAGGCATATGAAGGGCTTGTTGAACTGGAGATGGAGACCTCAGAAGATAAACAGGAAATCGAAGAAGGTGTTGTTCAGTTTATCGAATGGATTAAAAACAATAAGCTGGAAATAAAAGCCTATCCGTCCCAAAATATTCACGCCAAACTTTACATTATGACTTTCGCCAAAGGTGACCGCGACGTCGGAAGGGTGATTACGGGTTCAAGCAACTTTACTTACTCGGGCTTAGTGGATAATCTTGAATTTAATGTCGAACTGAAAAATCGCGCTGACTATGAATTTGCCAGACAAAAATTTGAGGAACTTTGGAAAAATTCCGTAGATGTCAGTGAAAGATACATTCAGACGATTCAGGAAAAGACCTGGCTCAACCCGGATGTAACCCCCTACCAGCTTTACCTGAAATTCTTATACGAATATTTCAAAGATGAATTGAGCCAGACTGATGAAGTCTTTTTCAAATATTTGCCGCAGGAATTTAAGAAACTTGAATATCAGGAACAGGCGGTATTAAACGCCAGGAAGATCCTTGAAGAATACGGTGGTGTCTTCATTTCCGATGTCGTCGGATTGGGGAAAACTTACATCTCGGCGATGCTTGCT
>JBFMGN010000452.1:0-3801 GCA_040752435.1 Spirochaetota bacterium | reverse complement strand
TGTAAGTAAGCTTAAGGTGATGGACGTCGAAAACAGGCTAATTTCACCTTTAATTTTTTTTAATGAGAAGAGCACCGAAGAAATAGCGGCTGACCTTTACAACGAACTCTGCTTTAAAATAACGGACCTGGATGCGGCCGAGACAAAGGCGGCCTTCTTTCAAGCCTTAAGTGAGTACAAAAAATTAACTGTTAAAAGGTCTGTTCCGTATGAAGACTCCCTCGATAAAATCAAGATCGTAATTTTAGGAAGGCCTTACGTCGTCTTCGATACGACGCTTAATCTATCAATTCCCGAAAAACTGGAGGAATACGGCGCAGAAATTTTCTGGATGGACGAATTAGCCCTGGATGATTTTAAGTCCGGCTATGGGAACAAGTATCTTGAAAGGATGCATTGGCACTACGGCCGTACAATAATTAACACGGCCGAGTACTGCGCCCGGCAAAAAAATCTATTTGTCGTTTACCTTACATGTTTCAGGTGCAGTCCCGATTCCTTTTTGATAAGCTATGTCAAAGACATAATGGCCTATTACGGCAAACCCTTTCTCATACTCCAGTTGGATGAACATAGTTCGGATATCGGTTATACGACCCGGGTCGAGGCCGGTTTAAAATCTTTCGAAAACCATCTGCGAAAACAGGATCGGCCGACGTGGACAGGTGTCATGACCACCGCGCGCAACGATGCTCTGGCTGAAAGCGATACGGTGCTTGTTCCCGGCCTTGACAGATTGATAAGTGGTTTTTGGGTGCATTGTTTTAAACGAGCCGGATATTCCGCCATACTCCTGACTGCAGATGAAAAATCACTTAATACCGGTTACCAATACGCCAACGGCGGAGAATGCATGCCCCTTGTTTCCCTGGTTGGAAGTGCCGTCGAAACCGTACAGAAAGAAAATCTGGATCATCAAAAAACTTTTTTTTACATACCCACCCTCTGTATGGCATGCAACTTCCCGCAATTCCCAATCCTGGCTGATCTGGTTTTCAACTCGGCGGGGCTTAAGGGGTTAAAGATCGGACTTATTAATACTATGGCTCCGGGGGAAATACTCCCGCCGAGCCTGTCACTGAAAATTCTCGAATCAAATATAATCGGCAGTATTATCTACAAAATGTACTTCCGGATTAAGCCCTATGAATGTAAAACCGGAGATACGGAAAAGGCACTCCATTCCGCTGAAGGACAGATAAACAGGATGATCTTAAACGGCGATGACCTGAAGGAAGGACTAAAGGAAATCGTTGCCCTGTTCAACGGGATAGAGCGCGATGAGTCGGGCGGGAGAAAGCCCAAGATCGGTTTGATCGGCGACCTTTATGTAAAGTATAATGATGTAGTTAACCAGCAAATCCAGCGCCTTGTGTTTGAACTGGGCGGAGAGCTTATAGTTCCGTCCTTAACGGAATATCCTTTCCATTTTTACGATGCGGATATACGGTTTCATAAAGATGATCCGCGGCATTTCCGGCTTCTAAAGACAATCGAAAAACGGTATGAAAAAATTGCCGAAGAAATTATCGGCGACCAGATTGAACCCGATTTCGAAGAATGTGTAGCGTTGATGGAAGCATATAAAATCAGACACTACATTCCGGGTGAGACGTCAATCAACATCGGACGGGCGCTTTATTATATACGGCACAAAACCGTCGATGCCATTCTCCACATAAATCCCATGTTCTGCTGCCCCGGCGTAGTCAGCGCCTCGGTCTACAGGAAAATGCAGGAGGATTTCAATGTTCCCATTATCGATATTTTCTATGACGGCACCGGTAACCCCAATAAAGTACTGATTCCGCATATGCATTATTTAAAGGGGAAAAATCTTTTCCGGGAAAAGGGCAAGAATGCTTTCCCGGTCAGCCCGGCAGACTCCCCGTTCTGTGATAAGCCCTGTAACCAGGCGTGCAGGGGTAACGTCAAAACTATAGTTTCTGGCACTGCTTTCAGAGGGGCATAGCAAAACCTCTGTAACCTTCCCACTTGCAAGACCTGAGATATACCGGATTTCATCGGGGTTCCGCTCTTCAATGGGTATTTCCTTGAGCCCGTCTGTTAGCCTCCAGTCGAAGGTGGAGGACGGCAGGGCGACGTAAAAAGGAATACCATTATCGTGGGCAGCCAGCGCTTTAAGATATGTGCCGATCTTATTGGCGACATCACCGGTTACCGTTGTCCTGTCGGAACCTACTATGACGATATCAACCATTCCATGCTGCATAAGATGCCCCCCGGCGTTATCTACGATAATATCATGTGGGATACCGTGCTTACCCAGTTCCCAGGCCGTCAAGCTTGCTCCCTGGTTTCTCGGCCGCGTCTCATCCACCCAGATATGCACGGCTATCCCGCGATCATGGGCAGCATAAATCGGAGCGGTCGCCGAACCATAATCCACAAAGGCAAGCCAGCCGGCATTGCAGTGGGTAAGGATATTAACCGCCTTTCCACCCTTTTTTCGGCTGATCTCTTTGATTAAGGGAAGCCCGTTTTCGCCTATCCTTCTGCAAAAATCGAGGTCGTCATCAACAATTGAGGCGGCGGTATTGAAGGCTGCCGCTATTTTTTCCTCCTGTGTTTCCACCTCCGAGATTGCATTGAGCTGCCGTGTAACCGCCCATTCAAGATTTTTTGCAGTGGGTCGTGTTTTAAGAAGGAGGGAGGCAGATTGTTCAATGGAATCGTTAAACGAATGCTTCGGCGCATGCACAGCGGCAAGATACATACCGTACCCGGCTGCCGCCCCTATCAAACCTGCGCCCCGCACATACATTTCACGGATGGCCTGAGCAACATCCTCTACAGTTGTTAGGTCTAAAATTTCAAACCTGTGGGGAAGCTTACTCTGGTCTATTATTTGAATTACTTTTCGGTCATTCTCTTTTACCCAGATTGTCCTGTAATATACACCGTTGATTTTCATAGGCTCGGTATACTCCTTAAAACTATCATAAACTATCCACTCCAATTTGTTGGTACACTTTTTTAATAAATTATCAAATAGGTTGTAAAGTACTTTTTTTAATCCGGCTGATCCGGTTTAATAATGTTAATTTTACATCCGGGCGGTGCCGTGACATCAATATGAAAAACAGCATCCTTCCATTCCCACTCTACCGTAACTGTTCCTTTAGGCGTGGGAACGGACCCGTGGGCATATTTCAACCCACAGGGTCTTGGAGCAACAATAATTTCTTCAAAACCCGGTTTTGCCGGTACAACACCCAGGACATGAGCAGAGAAAAAATAGACCGGGGTTGCAGACCAGCCATGACAATGACTCCTGGTAAGACGTTCTCTCTTCGTTCCCGGAAATGTCTCCCAGCAGGTAGTAGCACCGTATTTAAGCATTTCTCCCCAGCGTGAACGGATCAGATCCACAATCAGATTGGTCTTTCCAATTTGGGCCAACGCCTGGAAATAAAAAAAAGACATGAAAGGAGATCCAATCTGCACAAAGGAAGAAGATGGGGAAAGAAGATGTTTTTCAATCAGCCTTTTTCTTTCCCCATCTATACAACCGCAGAGAAAAGCCATAACATTTGTCTGTAAACTGATAATATCTGATTTCTTTCCATCGGTATGAATGCTATCGATAAATGCCCCGCGCTTTTCATCCCATAGATAGGTATTCATGGCCTTACGTATCCCTTCCGACTCATCGAGCAACGCCTTTCCGGTCTTTTCGTCACCGGTTACACCGGAAAGATACGCCACATTCCCGAGCGCCTTAACCAGTAAGGCGTTTAAATGGGTAATAATTCCTTTTGGGGGTGTATCCATCGGTGC
>JBFMGN010000451.1:0-3802 GCA_040752435.1 Spirochaetota bacterium | reverse complement strand
TATTGATACCCTTTTTCCGAATAATCGCTTAAGGCTCTATGGAGTAATTGATCGGCAATTCCTTTTCCCCGATGTTCCGGCGCCACTATAAAGCACACGATGGAGCAGACTTGTTCATCCTTACCATGCCAAAGTTCGCTATCAGCTTCAAGGCGCGGGTAATTTACCTTATCATTTGCGTTGCACCAGCCAACAGGTTGACCATCTTGATAGGCCAAATAACCTTTCATTTTTCCGGACAGAATCAGCTTCTCGGCCGCTGTGCGGTTATCCGTTTTGCTTCTCCGCTCCCACTGTTTACCACCGCAGGCGATATGATAAAAATAGCAGTAACAATTTGCCCATCCGGGATTATCCGTAAATGCGACGGAATCAAAAAAGTAGAGAAAGTCTTTTAGCCTTTCGGTATTTAGAGATTCAATTTTTATTGCCATAATATCTACGTGAAGCGACCTCCTTTTTTCAGTTGTTATAAAGCTTAACTTTTGATTTACATATCAATAGATAATGAAACTTTGCTATAAAACCTTTGTCTTTAGGGCTTAAAGCATAGAGACCGCATTGTACTTTATTCGTGTCCGTAAGGTGCGTCATTCGCAGTTGAATCCAATCCGCCTTTATTCCTGCCCGATATTGTATTAGATAATCAGATTGTATTCTAGAGATTCTAAAAGCAAGACTTTCAATTTCTTTCGGGCAGTTTTGAGTTGACCAGTCGGAGAAGCCGTCATTTGTTACTACAACACCTAATTTATTTTCTTCTTTTGGCTCATATTCTATCGATGTTTTGATCCAACATTCCGGCGATATTCGAACCATTAGACCAGCCTGGTCATACTGATGTTTAAAAGAAAAACTTACCTGCGTCTCTAATATAAAATTCCCATCCACCTCACAATACAGGAAATGCCCGTTATCAGCACTGAACCCATAGTGTGTTTTTTGCCAAAAATCCGTTTTTGCATTTGGTTTAACAATAAGGAGTTTTTCTTTACTGTCAATTTCCCATTCTTCCGGTTGATTGAACCAGGACAAGCGTTTATCCATGTGGGGTACAGTAAAAGTTTCTTCCAGAATTAAATCTTGCAGATCCATGCTAAACGTAGTATAGCAGATATTAGAAAGCAAACAATGTCTTGAACGACACTGTTTGCTTTATTTCAAAACAGATTTTAGAACAAAACAATACGTTTGACAGTAGTACTGCTTTTTGTGTTTTAAAACTATTCCGGCAGAAAAAGTAGTAATTAATACCGGTAATTAGTACTTCTTCGCGGTCTACTATCGCGTGGTTTGTTTTCTGCTTCATTTACGCGAAGTTTTCTGCCATTTAATTCATACCCATCAAGGGCAGAAATTGCCGCGGAAGCGGAAGCGGCGTTATTCATTTCAATAAAGCCAAATCCTTTTGATTGATCTGTATAACGATCCTTCACAATGTTTACAGAGACAATTTCTCCATACTGAGAGAATATCTCAGAAAGAGAGTCCTCGGTTGTTGAATAACTCATGTTTCCAACATAAATCTTATTAGCCATACCTGATCCTTTTGCTGTTGTTATTGTAAACAGCATTTATATAATGTTTCCGTCTATCAACGATGACGGTTACGTCGTTTCTTCTAATCTTTATTATCTACCATAAGAAGCGAATATTGAAAATCCTTGGAATAATGAAGGTGTACGCAACACAATTGACAAGCCAAAGTCCCACTTTTCAAGAATATAACAATATAGTACTATTTTCATGGGCAAAACAAAGGATAAACTTCGAAAGAACGTATAGTTGGTTAAACATACTATTTCTTTGTATTAATGTCAAGAGTGATACTGTTTTTAAAATAAACCGACAACACTGTTTATTCGGCTGTCTCCGTTGTTTTACAAAGTCCCGCTCGCATCGACTAAAAGGAGTACCGCCAGACTGTGTCAAAGCTAATCATCAGAAAAGCAACTTTAAGCGATGCTGAGCAATTAATTAAGTACGTTAACACACTCATATCCGAACCGGAAATTTGTTTGCCTTTAACTCCGGGAGAGTTCAACCAGACCGTGGAGGCAGAGAAGGAAATACTGGAGAAATATTCAAGGTCTGATAATTCCATCTTTCTGGTCGCCGCAGAGGGGAATCAAATTGTCGGTGTCCTCAATTGCAAAGGGGGAGACAGGATCAGGACAAGACATTCTGCGGAAATAGGCATTTCGGTTCGTTCGGATTACCGAAACAGAGGTATCGGCACCAGGCTGCTATCAGAAGCAATCCGATGGGCAAAAAGCACGCATATTCTTACCCGCCTGGAACTCCGTGTATATACCAGGAATGCGCCCGCCATTCATCTATACGCGAAACTGGGCTTTAAGGTGGAAGGCCACCGAAAAAATGCAGTTTATCAGGCGGGGAAATATGAAGATGATTTTATTATGGCATTGCTATTTTAGCCTTTTCCGGCGGCTTCATTAGCAGCTCACCGATACAACCGAAATCCTTCCGTCCTCACCTTGTAAACCTCGATTGCGCCGAACTCATCTTCTGTAATATAGATACGCTCTGTTCCGGGAAGTCCGAACGCGAGGTTTGTCGGCAGTTTTCCCCGAGTCTTGATCCGGTTAACCACGTACCCGTCTTGCCCGAGGACGGTGACATCACTCTGTCCGAAAACGGTAACGTAGAGACTGCTGTCAGCGCCGAATTTCATTCCGTCCGGCCCCTTCATGACATCCGGTCCATTTGGATCGATCACGTTACCGAAACGTTCACGGGCCCCCACCACGTTTTTCTCTTCCCATCGATAGCGGTACACGTTTCCGGTCAACGTTTCATTCACGTATAAAAAATCATCAGGCCCGAAGGCGATCCCATTGGGAAACAGGATACCGGAATCGATTCGTTCACACCTCCCGGTTCCGGTGTCTATCCTATAAACCCTCCCGTCTATGCTTAAGGTTTTATAATCAGCGCGGACCTTCCCGCCCGGAGCGAAATCGGCAATCAAGATGCCGGAATCCGTCATGTACAACGAACCGTCCGGCGCAAAAGCCAAATCGTTCGGGAACAAAAAGGGCTCCCCGTTGCAGCCGGACAAGAACAATTCTACCTTACCTTCCATGGTCATACGCAGCAGGGAAGGTGTCCGTGACTCCGCTATCCAGACGGTTCCGGATGCATCGAGTGCCAGCCCATTCGGACGCCCGGTCCTGGCTATCATCTTTTTTTCGCTGCCGTCCGGACTGATGCGGGTTACACACCCCCGGTCAGGGCCCATTTCAGCGACAAGGAGACTTCCGTCCGGAAGCACAACCGGTCCTTCGGGAGCATTCAATCCCGAGGAAAAGATCGAAAAATCAGACATGGGCGGTCTGTCCTCCGTCAACTGCCAGGATGGCTCCTGTTATGAAAGAAGATTCGTCGGAAGCCAGGAACAGAACAGTCTGGGCGAGTTCTTCAGGCCTTCCGAGCCGTTTCATAGGAATTGTAGAGATGAGGGTTTCCAATTCCGTACCCAACAGGTTGTTTCTCAGCATCGGTGTATCCGTCGGTCCAGGAGCGATTGCATTGACCCGGATATTGTATTCCGCGTAATCGACAGCCATCGCTTTCGTAAACAACGTTACACCTCCCTTCGAGCTTACGTACGCAGTGCTGTTTCCTGCCGCGTCATGAGCCCCGGTGGAAGAGGTCGCGTTAATGATGCACCCCCTCCGCGTCTTATCATATGCGGAAGAACGGCCTTGCTGCACAAGAACACTCCGGTCAAGTTGACACTCATCACGTAATTCCACGACATTTCATCGGTTTCGAGAAC
>JBFMGN010000450.1:0-3814 GCA_040752435.1 Spirochaetota bacterium | reverse complement strand
AACCCCGCTACAAAGATACTGGTCTTGACCGTCCACAATACGGAGGAATATATCCTGGCCGCTTTTCATGCCGGCGCAGATGGATATCTTATTAAAGACAGTACCCATGCCGAACTGGAGATGGCGATTAACAGTGTCTTAAGCGGTAAAAATTTCTTAAGCCCTGAAATTTCTGCGACGGTGATTGAGGGGTACCTGGAAGGCAGGCAATCCTCGCAGCACCAGTCTTTAGCCGACATTCTTACCCAGCGGGAGCGGGAGATTTTGAAACTGATAGCCGAAGGCTACAGAAACAAGGAGATTGCCGACTGCCTCTGTATCAGCGTGAAAACCGTCGAAAAACACCGGGCTAATCTTATGAAGAAATTAGGCTTGCACACTATAGGTGCGTTGGTTGCTTACGCGATTGAGAAAGGACTTGTTTCACACTAGCCTTCGCCTGGGACGGCCTAAAAACTTGAATATATAGGAACTTGTCTTAAAAGGTTAAACTTATGTAACGTCCCAGGCCGCACGGATAGTAGTCCCTGCCCCAGGGTGTGATACAATCCCAAACTTTCCTCCGGAAAGTTCCACTCGTTCCCTCATGTTCGCAAGGCCGAAACCGGGCGCCGAAGTGCCATGAGAGTATACGTGCTGAATGTCAAATCCTTGCCCGTCATCTTGAATCATCAACTCCAATTGAAGGCCGTCTCTCGTCAACCTGATCAGCACACGGCAGGCCTTGCTATGCCTGGCCGTATTATTCAAAGCCTCCTGCAGAATCCTGAAAATCACGATCTTTATTTCTTCGGGAACCTCTCTTTCATTTATACTGATTTCTCGCTCTACGCGTATTCGAGGATAGAGGGATTGATATTCACGACACAACCATTTTATGGTAGAAAGAATTCCGAGGTCATCAAGAATCATCGGCCTTAAGTTCAGGGAGATTTTTCTGACTTCCTCGTTTATAGCCTGTATTTTTAATGTAACAGCCTTGAGTGCCTCCTTCTCTGCCTGATCGATTTTCTTTTCCACCTGGCTTATGATTTGCTCTAGACCCATCTTAACTGCGGTGAGGGATTGACCGATGCTGTCGTGGAGCTCACGCGCCACTCGTTTGCGTTCTCCCTCCTGGGCATTCAGAAGCTTGGCAGAGAGGATGCGGAGTTCATTCTCAGCCAGATGGAGGGATTCTTCCGCCCGGTGCAGCTTGCGATACCGGTTCAGCCTGGTAATCGTCCTGATTCTTAAGAGCAGCTCTGACTTATCGAAAGGTTTGGAGATAAACTCATCCGCGCCCGCTTCGATACCTTTAAGTCTGGACTGCCGGTCATCCAAACCGGTTACCAGGATCACAGGAATCTCAGCCGAAAAAGAGTCTGCCCGCATGTGCCGGCACACTTCAAAACCATTCATACCCGGCATCATGACATCCAGGAGAAGGACGTCGGGAGAGCACTCACGTATTCTTTCAAGAGTTTCCCTCCCGTTCGATGCAAAAACTAAATTGAACCCTTCATTGCGGAGCAACTCTCTTATCAAATCCCGGATATCAATTTCGTCATCCACAATAAGGACGGTACTGGCAAGCTTCTCCCGGGCACCGAAGATATCGGTTTTTCTCATGCAACCGCTCATTCCCTAAGATAGTTCTTCCCCGGCCTCCGTAACCGCAGAGAGTTCTCCGGGCTTAAAAATTTTATCTATGTCCAGTATGATGACAAACTGTTCTTCTCTTTTTCCCAGCCCCTGGATAAACTCCGTATCCAGTTGTATCCCAATCTTAGGCGCCGGTTCAATTTGATGGGGTTCAAATTCCACCACTGCATCCACAGAATCCACCAGCATTCCTAAAACGGTCATTTTCTCATCACTTCCTATTTCGGCCACTATTATGCCGGTTTCAATCGTATCTTCACTCCTTGGAAAACCGAACTTTACCCGCATATCCACCACCGGCACAGCCCTGCCACGCAGGTTTATCACACCCCGCAAGAAATCGGGACTTTGGGGTACCCTGGTGATCTTCCCCAGCTCGAGAACTTCCCGTACCTTGCCCACTTCAACGGCAAAGCTCTCCTCGCCAAGATTAAAAGTCAGTAACTGAGTAATCTCCTGGATTGCAACTCCTGTTTCCATATTCTAACCACCCCCTGCCGCTAAAAGCTAAAACTCTTCAAAATCATTATCGGTCAGCTCCCTGGCTGCCTGGCTGCTCTTTTTATCCACCCCGACGGTTATAAGCCCGGTCTCCTGGGCAGCTTTATGCCTACCCTTAGCGCCCACGGCTGCCAGGGTGATCCCGGTAGCAACGGGTTTCTTTTCCGGTTTCCCATCCCCCTTCTTCGACAGCTTCGGTACAGCAGCCGCTGCCAGCAGTTTCTGCTTATCCATCTCAAGCTGCCCGTTTACTCTGAAAAAGGCAATCGTACTCTGCAGTTGTTCAGCCTGGCCAGCCAGTTCTTCCGCCGTCGAAGCCGTCTCCTCAGTCTGCCCGGCCAGCTCTTCCGAGGTGGACGATAACTCCTCTGAGGCCGAGGCATTCTGCTGGATAACCTGCTCCAACTGCATAATCGCCTTGTTTATCTGTTCAATCCCCGAAGACTGTTCCTTACTGGCCGCACTTATCTCCTGCACCAGCTCGGCCGTCTTTTGAATATCAGGGATGATTCTTTCCAGCATTTGTCCCGCCCGGTTGGCCACCTCGACACTGCTGATTGATAACTGGCTGATCTCCCCGGCCGACTTCTGGCTCCGCTCGGCCAGCTTCCTGACCTCGGACGCCACCACTGCAAAGCCTTTACCGTACTCGCCGGCCCGGGCCGCCTCAATGGCCGCATTCAAGGCCAGCAGGTTAGTCTGGCGGGCGATCTCTTCTATGATTGAGATTTTCCCGGCAATCTCTTTCATGGCGGTTACGGTTTCCACCACTGCCTTCCCACCCTGCCGGGCGTCCTCGGCCGCTTTCATGGCGATCTTTTCCGTCTGCATGGCGTTATCGGCATTCTGCTTGATGTTGGCCGTCGCCTGCTCTATCGTCGAAGATACCTCCTCTATGGAAGAAGCCTGCTCGGTTGCGCCCTGGGACACTTGCTGCGAGGTGGAGGTGATCCCCTGGACCCCTTGAGAAATTTGCTGGGAGGCAGCGCTCATCTCCTGGCTGCCTACGGATACATTGGCTGCCGCAGAGCCTACATCCGACACGACCTGCGTAAGTTTCTCAACCATTTTTTTCATGGCAGCCAGCAGTTGTCCAATCTCATCTTTACTATCGATCTCTATTGCTACACTCAAATCACCCTGGGCAACGGTCTGGGAAACATCCACCCCCTTAACCATCCCACGCGTAATGGCCCGCGTAACCAGAAAAGCGATTAAAGCACCCAGCAGAACCGCAACCCCTGCCCCCGCAATAATCAACAGCGTGGCACTCGCTATGGCGTTTTCCATCTTCGCCCTCTGGTCAGCCAGGGCCTCTTGGCAGACCTTTTCAACCAGCCGCCCGGAATCTACCATCTCGGTCTCCGCCTTGTCCTGCTCTGCCTTCAACCGCAGGTACTCGTCAAACGCCTGCTTATACTCTTCGGCCGAACTTATGATACTGTCCGCCAGCTCCTGATTGCTGATCTGATTAAACCGCCCTTTCAAATCTCTGGCAAGGCTGATAATATCAACCACCAGCTTGTCCACATTCTCAGCCGACTGCTTGTCCGCCCGGATGATATAGTTCTTCTCATTCCGGCGGGCTTCCAAAAGCCAGGTGATGATCCGGTTGGCATCGTCGGTCTTGGTCAGCTTGTCATCCAGGACGGTATCGGCGGCATTTTTC
>JBFMGN010000045.1:0-11350 GCA_040752435.1 Spirochaetota bacterium | reverse complement strand
AGAAAAATCCCCCGATTTAAATTGCAGCCCCGGAATACCGGGTTTATCCTCCTTTCTCTTTTTTTCTTTAAGAGACTGAGCATAAGCACGAAGTTTCTCCGCATCTTTTTCATTAAGAATTATTTCCCGCTGTTTTTTCAAAGCCTCATAAGCCGTTTCAAGGTTTGATATTTCCTCTTCAAGGGTTTTTAAGCCGGATTTTGCCTTCCTGTATTTTTGATAATATTTTTCGGCGTTTTCAGCAGGCGTCAATTCAGGGTCGAGTTGGATCACAATCTTTTCATTATCTTTATAGAAATTATCCGCCGAAAGCCATGTATCTCCTTTTGTGATTCTATGGAGGTTTCCTATAATCAGATCCCCATAGTCTTTATACTCTTCGAAGTGTTCGTAATTTTTCTGTTTTTCGGTCAGCTTTTCAAGGGTACTCTGTATTCTGATTTCCCTTTGGATAAAATACAGCTCAAGTTTTGCGGAAAGCCTCTCACGTTCCTGGGTATTTTCAAGGTCGGAGTACCACTTCTCAATTTTTTCATTAAAGTTTCCTTCCCCGGGAATATCACGGAGAGCATAGTCTTCATCTTTTTTTTCACTTTTTTGGGGGAAGCTGTTTCCGGCTTCAGGGTTATAATAACCGCCGGAAATTTCGCCTTTTTTCGGCCGTCTGTAAAATGCATCCAGGATAACGCCTCTGTCATCACAGACAATAACATTGGCTGCGCCTCCCCAAAGTCGAATCCAGATATTCGTACTTTCCCCGCCGCGTTCAACCGCCAGCCTGATTACACGCTCCCCGTTTACCTGATACGCTTCTGCAATTTTCCCCCCCAGGATGCGGGAACGGAGAAATTGAGCAAACCTTTGAAGCTTAATATCGGTTATGGGAGCGCGGGTTAACCTGTGGATTCGATTTCTACCCTGGGCAAGGCAAATAAAGATGGAGAATCTTTCTCCGGGTTTATAATGCTCAAAAATCAAGCTGGAATAGTCCGGCTGTTTTATTTTCTGTATATGGCTGCCGGTTAGTTTAAGCTCATTAAGAATACAATCGATTTCTCTCCAGTTAAGCGACATTTTTTTCTGTGCTCTTTTAAGCGAAATTCCCTTTCCCCCTTCATTCTCTATCCGAAATTTCAAAGACTTAAAAGGTGATCATTCAGTGAATCTGCTTTAGAAAAACGGACAAATCACTTTGGGAGAAAAAAACGAGCTGGACTGTCTCCGGCAGATTGTGTTGTTCAAAATGTTCTTTGAGAGTGCTGTACACTATTGGAGCGGCGAGCTCCCGTGGAAAACCGTAAATACCCGTAGAAATCGCGGGAAATGCAACGCTCCGTAAACCGTTTTCCGAGGCCAGGAGCAAACTGTTTTTATAGGCTTCTTTCAGCGCTTCCTTTTCGCCGCTGTTTCCGCCTTTCCATACCGGTCCGACAGTATGGATAACCTTGGAACAGGGCAACCTCCCGGCTCCGGTTATTACAGCTTTACCCGTGGGCAAACCGTCAGGATATTGGGTTGAGCGGAGTTCCTTGCACTGCTTAAGTATTTCCGGACCTCCCGCTCTGTGTATGGCACCGTCGACGCCCCCTCCGCCCATGAGGCTGGAATTGGCGGCGTTTACTATCGCATCGACTTTCAGGCGTGTGATGTCGCCTTGTTCAACTATCAATCTGCCGTTAAGAAACGTGTGCATTACAATACCTCCGTAGCGGTTAAAGACCGCCGTCTGGTAACCTTAAAGATCAGTTTTTTCATAACCATATGTTTACTGTGCTCCGTAAAATTTATACGAATTTTTACCTTTCTGTTTTGCCATGTACATCGCAATATCGGCTTTTTTTAAAAGCCCGTCAAAGGTCTGGTCGTCATCGGGATAGATGCAAATTCCAATACTGGCCCCAAGTTCGCATACCACGCCGCACACGGAAATTTTGGGTTTAATCCTTTTAATGATTTTTTCCACGACCTTTTGCAGGGCCGCCATATTGTCAACATTAGAAATAACCGCAATAAACTCGTCCCCCCCGATTCTGGCGATGGTATCCGATAAACGCAAAGAGTTTTTCAGGCGCTCAGCGATAACTTTTAAAACAGCATCCCCGACTTCATGACCGAAGTTGTCATTTACAGGTTTAAAATCATCCAGATCTATATAGAGAATTCCCAGCTTTTTGCCGACCCGCAATACCTGGGGCATGGCTTGCTGCATCAATTCCGAGAGCAGCCGTCGGTTGTGAAGCCCCGTCAAATTATCATGATTTGCCAGATGGACTATTCTTTTATTGGCTTCTTCCAATTCTTTTTTCTCTTCAAGTATTTGCCTGTTTAACAGGTTCACTTTTTCATGAATAATTGAATTTTCAATAGCAATGGCGATGTATGCACCCAGGGTAGTTAATATATCCACATGCAGGGGCGTATAGGCCTGTTTCTTCAGGCTCTGAACGGTAAGAACACCAATGATTCTTTCTTCGATTGCAAGGGGGAGGTATATTAACGCGGCCATGGATTCTCCGAAAACGGGGGTCGGTTTTTTCCGCAAATAACGCTTGTAATCTTTACCTATATCGTTTAAAAGCAGGGGTTTTTTATTTACTATGCACCAGGCGGCAAAGGTACCTCTGGAATGAATGACGGTTGTTCTTCTCGGAAGCCTTTTTGACTTTTCCATGACTATCCGGTAGTCGATTTCCTGTTTCTCGCTGTCGTAAAGGGCAATACCGAAGGCGTCGGCCTCCATCAATGATTTTACACAATCGTAGACGGTGTACATGATCTTCTCGATATCCAATGAGGCCGTTATTTTTTGCCCTGCCTGGCTTAATATCGTTATCCGCTCGTAGGCTTTTTCAAGCTCTTCGGATTTCTTTTTAAGTTCCACATTTCTTAAGGTGTAGATTTCAGCCTCAGAGCGTGATTTTTCGGATTCGTACTGGCTTCTCAGATTCTTAAGCTTTCGGTTTGTTTCTTCAATTGTAAACGCTTTTTCTTTTTCATGGTATGTCCGGTAGTATTCGACTGCCTTTTTATAATCACCCGCATCTTCATAACTCGCTGCAATTTGACGGTAAGATTTGAAGGTATACGATTGGGCATTAATCTCTTCGCTTACATTTACCGCTTTTAAAAAGCTATCAATGGCCAGTTCCCATTTTTTCTGCGCCCTGTAGAGTAACCCCATATTGAAAATCACTTCAAGCTGGCTATGCCTGTTTTCAGTCGCCAGGCTGTATTCGAGGCTTCTCTTATGATACTCTTCCGCCCGGACGTAATCTCCGGTTTCCTGGTAAATCAAACCGATTGAAGTCAGGCATTTGGCTCCATTCATCTTGTCGTTTGTCTCTTCGCAGTTTTTCAATGCCCGTTCAAGATAGGACTGCGCCTGGGTGTATTCACCCATATTCTGGCAGGCAATGCCGATATTCACAAGAACATTTCCCTCCAGTTCCTTGTCGCCGGTTTCCTCCGATATGGCCAGGGCAAGTTTGAAAAAATTCAGTGCTTCCTGGTGATTTTCAATTTCCCAGTACAGTTCTCCGATGTTGTTCAATGCAGCCAGCCGGCGTTCCCTATTTCCCGTTTCCTCCGCCAGCATGAGACTTTTGTTGTAATGCTTAAGGGCATCTTCATATCGGCAAAGGTTCTGAAAGACCACGCCGATGGCGTTGTAGGTTTTCATCTCCCCGACCTTTTCGCCGATGGAGACATACTCAGTCAGCGCTTTCTGAAGCTCATCCAGGGCGGTTTGATATTTAGCCATGTAGATGTAACACCATCCCATGTTCAGGCAACTATCTGCCACCCCGCGTTTGTACACAATATCCTTCGATAGGGAAAGAGACTGTTGTGATAAAGATAGACCTGCTAAAGGATCATTCAGCATTACCTCCCATGCGCTTTTATTTAGTGTATCTATTTTCTGTTGTAAGTGATCTGAGGCCATTCTCCTGCATCCACTATACAAGCAATTTTCGTATTTCCGCTACCATGTAAAAAGAACCGCATACCAATATCGGTTTTATATTATCCGATAGTTCCATTGCGTATTCAAGGGCTTTTTGAGGTGATGCCTCTAAAATAGTGTGGGGGTTTCTCCGTAAAAAGGCAGCATAAACCGCCTGGACATTGCTCTTTTTAAAGGTGCCGGGGGTGGATATGATTATCTGATGGAAGACAGGGGCTAGAATGTCTGCCATGCTTTCATTGTCTTTACCGATAACGCTGCCGAAGATTAAAATGCTATCGATAAAAAAAAGGGATGTGAAAGCCTTGACCAGCCTTCCGATGGAAACAGGGGTGTGAGCCCCGTCCAGTATAATAGGCGGTTGTTTCAGGATCAACTCCATTCTTCCAGGCAGGGTGGTTTTATCCAGGCCCTTTTCGATAATGGCATTGATCCCCGTCCTGGAGGCGGCAGAAGAAAGAGCGCAATTTGAAAGGATATAGCGCGTGGTTAATGTGGCAAGCGCGGCATTCTCCGCCTGGAAATCACCGTTCAGCAATAATAATCCTTTCGAGGAACTTCCATCATGCCAGGATATTTCAATCGCGGTTCCTTCCAGGGAGAGGGTAGAGTTTAACGACTTGATATGCTCCTTCAGCAAATAAAAGGGGGCACTCCGGGCTGCCGCAGTCTTCTTAAAGATGTTTTCAACGAGCGGATATTGATAACCGCAAAACACCGGCGTGGACTTCTTGATAATTCCCGCTTTTTCCAGGGCGATGGAATCCAAAGTCACACCGAGAATATCGGTGTGTTCTTTTTCGACAGGAGTAAGAACCGACGCTTCCGGCATTATCACATTGGTGGCATCCAGCCTTCCCCCAATCCCTGTTTCAATCACAGCCCATTCGCAGCCCACCTCTCTGAAAGTCAGGAAGGCCAATATCGTCAATAGTTCAAATGTGGTCGGACCCTCATCCCCTGCAAGGTCCCCCGTTTTAAGACCACCGATCTTTTCATAAATCAGGTTTATCAAACTGATATAGAGACTCTCATCCAACTCTTTCCCGGCCAGGGTTATTCTCTCTTTGTATGAGGTTACATGGGGAGAGGTATAAAGCCCGGTCTTAAAACCTGCACTTTCCATGATTGAAGCAATAAAGGCGGCAGTTGAACCTTTACCCTTGGAGCCGGCGATGTGAATGGTTTTAAAATGTGTTTCGGGGTGGCCGAAAAGCCCGCCTAGCCTGACCATCCTTTCAAGCTTATAATCGCGGACTGACGGGGGGGTGATTTTTTCGAAGTTGGTGAATGCTTCTATATATTTAAAAGCGCTGGTAAGATCGTTAAACGTACCGATTCGATTACTCCCTCTTTTTTAAAGCATTACCATGGGCGATAAAACCTTCATAATCCGATAAGGTTATCACATGGTCTTTCATTGCAGCGTAGCCTTTTGGAGTTGCAAATATAATAGAAGAATATTTAATGAAATCCCTCACCGAAACCGCTGAGTATGTCCTGGCCTTACCGCCGGTCGGGAGAACAGCATTTGCTCCGGTGGCATAGTTGGCCACGGAAAAGGGGGTATTATCCCCCAGGAGTATCTCTCCGGCATTTTTTATCATAGAGAGGGTATCGAAGGGGTCTTTCGTCTGAATTTGGAGATGTTCCGGTGCAAACTCATTGACAAAAGCGGCGGCGCTTACAATATCCGGCGTTACGAATAGCCCCCCATAGCCTGAAAAAACGTCTGTGACGAAAGTCCGCCTTGGTTCAGGCAAGGCGGCGATCTGTTCCGGGAGCATTTCCGCCACTTTCCCGGCCAGGCTTTCCGAGGGTGTTACAAGAATTGCCGCTGAATCCGACCCATGTTCAGCCTCAATTACAAGGTCTAGAACCACTCTAAACGGGTCGGCAGTGCCGTCTGCAAGAATAATAGATTCGGACGGTCCGGCCGGGAGTCCCACATCTACAATTCCGTTAAGGATTCTCTTTGCAGCCGCTACGTAGATGCTGCCGGGCCCTACTATCTTGGCGACGGGATAGATACTCTCCGTACCGAAGGCAAGTGCGGCAATCGCCTGGGCACCGCCGATTCTATAGACTTCTTCTATTCCGCACAAGGAGGCCGCGTAAAGACAGGCCGGGTCGACACGGCCGTCTCTTTCCGGGGGAGTTACAATACATACCCGCTCAACACCTGCAATTCTGGCAGGCACCGAAAGCATATAGAGCATAGAGGGGAAACTGCCCCGGCCCTTGGGAACATACAAACCGGCGGAGGGTATGGGAGCAGCCTTTTCCCCTGCCAGTATACCCGGTCGTATCTCTTTTAATGTCATGGATAGAGGTTTCTGGTTTTCGTGAAACCGTCTCACATTCTCGATGCAAAAGGCGAGGGCTGCTTTGATTTTATGGGACAGGGTTTTTTCGGCTTCGAAAAACTCATCGTTCGAAACGCGGAGAGGAGTGGTTTTTAAGTCAACCCCGTCATAACGCAGAGTTGTTTCGTATAACGCCGTATCTCCCCGCCTGCGTACCTCTTCGATTATCTTCTTTACAGAATCCTCGATCCGGGAAATATTTTCCTCTGACCTTGACATAACTTTACGCTTCTCAAAGTCACTTAAGTCTTCCCAGAAACGGATGGGAACGGCCATTCACTACCTCATGGTGAACTTTATTACAGCGTACCTGCTTGGTCAACTATTCGCTCCAGCACCTTGACAACTAAAGTTTACTTTTTCTATTATCAACAAGCAAAGACTGTAAGGCTAAAAATATTTTTTCTATGCGGCTCTTGCAAAAATAGTAAGCCCCCTTCGAGGGCGAGAAGCTAGGGCAAGCATATGGGGTAGCCGCGGAATTGCGTTTACCCCTACGGAGACGAGAAATTAGGGTAAGCATATAGGGTAGCCCTCTTCGAGGATATTTGAAATTGGTTACTATAGAAAAAATTCTTTTTAATAAATCCTAATAAAAGGAGCAGGACAATGAACTATTTTCTTACCGAAGAACAGCAAATGATAAAAGAACAGGCGGCGCGAATAGCAAAAGAGAAGGTCGAACCCGTTGCACTGGAATACGATGAAGGACAGATTTTCCCGACCGAAATCGTTGAAATTCTTGGAAAAACAGACTTATTCAGAGTTTTTATCCCCGAAGAATATGGCGGTTTAGGAGGCGGTGTAGTGGAGATGGCTTTGGTAGTCGAGGAACTATCCAAAGCTTGCGGTGGGATAGCCCTTGCATATGCGGATTCAGGATTAGGTACAATTCCGATTCTTCTGTTTGGAAGCGAAGAGCAGAAAAAAAAATACCTGCCCAGGCTGGCTGCCGGGGAAATACTGGCGGCCTTTGCCCTTACCGAACCTGGGGCCGGGAGTGATGCCTCTGCCATAAAAACCACGGCTAAGGCGGAAGGCAGCAGTTATGTTATAAATGGTACGAAACAGTGGATAACGAATGCCAGCGAAGCCTTCATCTATACGGTTATTACCATGACCGATCCGGCCCGGGGTGCCCGGGGTTCCTCGGCGATTCTCGTTGAGAAGGGGACGCCTGGATTTGAATTCGGTAAAAAAGAGAATAAGATGGGAATCCGGGCTTCCTCCACCCGGGAGCTGATATTTCAGGATTGCAAGGTTCCCAAATCCAATCTCCTGGGGAAGGAAGGAATGGGTTTTATGGTTGCAATGAAGACTTTTGACCAGTCACGGCCGGGTGTCGCGGCCCAGGCGGTGGGAATCGCCCAGGGAGCCCTGGATAAGGCAGTGAGCTACGCCCAGGAAAGACATCAGTTCGGAAAGCCGATTTCCTCTTTCCAGGGAATCCAATTCATGCTGGCCGATATGGCGATTCAGGTGGAAGCCGCCCGCGCTTTAACCTATATGGCGGCCCGCAACATAGATGCAGGCGAGAAGAACGTGGCCGGTATTTCCGCTATGGCGAAAGTTATGGCCTCGGATACTGCCATGAAAGTTACCACCGATGCTGTCCAAATCTACGGCGGCTATGGATACATGAAGGAATACCCGGTTGAGAAAATGATGCGGGATGCAAAAATCACGCAAATTTATGAGGGGACCAATCAGATTCAGCGTGAAATAATTGCCTTGAATCTGATTAAAGATAATTTAAGGAAAAAGTAAGTCCTGCATGGAACGTTCAAAACAACTCATTGAAAGATTGATGAAGCGCGGCCGTCAATTTTTAGGGGTTGAATACCCCATTTTAGGCGGCGCAATGTCATGGATATCCATGTCCCGGCTTGTATCCGTAATCTCAAATGAAGGCGGTTTCGGGGTTCTTGCGGGGGGCAATATGCCCCTCGATCTTTTTAAAGATGAAATTAAAAAAACCAAAAATCTTACCGATAAGCCTTTCGGCATTAACCTTATCACTATTGCCCCGAACTTCCGTAAACAGCTTGACCATGTACTTAACATCGAATTTCCCTGGATAATTTTTGCAGGCGGGCTGCCGCCGAGAGACGCGATCACGCGGGTAAAAAAGACATCCAGCAAAATAATCTGCTTTGCGCCAACCATTGGGATTGCCCGTAATCTTGTAAGGGCAGGCGTAGACGCCCTGATCATCGAGGGGCATGAGGCGGGGGGGCATGTAGGTCCTGTTTCCACGGCGGTCTTAGCCGAACAGATTCTCCCGGAAATAAAGGAAGTCCCGGTCTTTGCGGCAGGAGGAATCGGCAGCGGCATTCTTATGGTGCACTACCTGATGATGGGGGCGGCCGGCGTTCAGCTTGGAACACGCTTCGCCTGTTCCGAGGAATCGCCCGCGCATGAGAAGTTTAAAGAAGCCCTTATCCGGGCTTCTGCCAAAGATGCCGTGCCTACCGCCCAATTTGACCCGCGGGTACCCGTTATTCCGGTACGCGCGATCGTAAATGAAGGTACGAGGGATTTTACGACGCTTCAGCTTGGCCTCATTGCCCAGATTGAACGCGGCGCGATGACAGCGAAAGAGGCCCAGATGAAGCTGGAAGAATTTTGGATAGGGGGCTTGAAAAAAGCTGCCATTGACGGGGATGTTGAACAGGGGTCACTCATGGCCGGACAGAGTGTGGGTCTGGTAAATGATATAAAAAGCGTAAAGGCAATAATAAAGGATCTCCTGGAACAGGGAATAGCCGAAGCAGCAAGAATTCTCGAGGTATTGAAGTAAGAGTATATTTAATACTCAAAGGCAAGGCAGTAAGCTGCTATGAGAAAAGTTTTATCGCATCTCTGTTTGCTGATAAGTATTACCCGGCTGATCATTGCCTGCAAACCTCCGCCGGAAGTTGTGCCCAATGCGCCGCCGATTGTCCAGATTGAGGCCGGCAATGTAACTGTTGCCAATGGAGAATCGGCTGCTTTTACTGCCAAAGCGGAAGATCCGGACTCTGATCCGTTAACCTACCAGTGGTATGTCGACGATGTCCCTCAAGAGGGGGCGGTAGACTCTGTGTTTACAGTCTCCAAGTCTCCCCCGCAGGATACTACCTATACCATTAAAGTGACCGTGAACGACGGAAAAGATACGGCCGAAGCCAGCACGGCTATGTCGGTTGTTATTTTAACGGTTATGCACTTATCCAATACCGGTAGCTTCACCTACAGCCCCAATTTGGGTTCGGTTCCGAAAGATGTATATTTTGTTTTTACCAACCCTACCCAAAATGATGCCGCCTCAAAACCGGTCGTCACATCTTTGTCAGGCACCCGGTCATTATCAACCGTTCCACCGCTTAAATCCAGTGGGTACACAACGCCAGCCGGTACTCTTTCAGGGATCGGTTTCCGGGGCAAGCCGGAGATAAGCCGGTTCAACGCGGAGGCGGCCGCCAAGTTGCGCCGGAGCAGCATTTCTAGAAATTTAATAGTCCCGCTGCAACCGCTTTTTAGTGATACTTTTCTACAAACTGATCCTTTTCCGGATGACCCTACCCTGAACGCTTTTTCGGATGACACATCCCTTAACGCAGTACCGGCGACCTGCCAGAAGGTTGTCAGTTCTATTTCCACCGCCCAGGAGATACGGACCCTCAATATCTGGGTGGCGAATGACAGCTTTACAACAGGTGGAACCAAGTCGAAATTAGTTACCCAGGGAATGGTAAATCTACTGGCCGACAAGTTTCTTTTAGCAGAGCCGGGTAACGACATATACGACTGGGTAACCAATATATACGGCCCGGAATGGGGAGCGCACGACTACAGCAATCTTATCTCTCCCAATAACGAGATTACGATCCTTCTATATGATATAGATGGGGATAACTCCACCACCGGGGGTATCCTTGGGTTCTTCTATGCCAAGGATAACTTTATAAAAACATCAGGCTCAGGAACAGTGACGGATATTTCAAACCAGAGAATTATGTTCTACCTGGATGCCGTGCTGTTTGCGACTGATGACGGGGTTGGAGGTCCCTGGGATATAACTGACCCATGGCCGGAAGAGATTGTATCCACCCTGGCCCACGAGTTCCAGCACATGATCAATTTCTACCAGAAGGCGGTGCTGCGGGGTGGTGGAAGTTCACAAACCTGGCTGGATGAGATGGCTTCCATGGTAACCGAAGACTTTGTCTCAGATAAGATCCTGACAAAGGGGCCCAGGGGAGTTGCATACAACGATGGAACCGCCGGCAGCCCTGGCAACACTAACGGCCGGCTGCCGCTTTACAACTCCTGGAACGATATCGCCCTTATTGATTGGCTGCCGGTAACTGATGTTTTAAAAAGCTAGTCCATAAACTACGCCTTTGGAGCATACCTGGCCAGGAACTTCGGCGGGGTAACTCTGTTTAAGAATATTGTTCAAAGCCGGTATGGGGATTCCTATGCTATTACCTCCGCCTTGCAGCAGGGCGGCTATGGTGAGACCTTTGAAAGCGTTCTGCCGAAGTGGGGGGCAGCCAATCTTCTCTCGGATGCGACAGCCGTCCCTGCCGGGTACCAGTATAACCGGGGAGGCTACTTTACTTCCAGAATGGGGGATATGGACTATAATCTCGGGTCAATCAATTTGTATAATTACACTTACATAACCCAGGCAGGTCCCTACATTTATACCTCCTCGCCTGTCGGCCTTTTAAACCAGTATAAAACCTCCAACCTCTATTACCTGGCCGGAACCGGGCTTTCCGGGCAGCATGCCTGGAACATCACATTACCTGCCGGCGTTAAAATGACCGTGGTATTGAAGTAACAATGATCCTTAAGCGGAGGGTAGAAACAGTATGCTATTAAACTGTAATAATCTTTGCATTTTGCAAAGAAGCATAGCCAGATCCGGTTGCAGCCGCCGAACCGGAAAATTACGGAAAACAGCCTTTTTTTTATTTATTTTCCTGTTTGTTTTTGTTTTAGTCTGTTTTTCCTGTGCAGGGAAAAAAGG
>JBFMGN010000449.1:0-3852 GCA_040752435.1 Spirochaetota bacterium | reverse complement strand
CTGTGGACCCCGGTTGTAATGCTCGAGGTGGCTGTCATGGTTACCCTTGTGGGGTCAGGCCTGGTCAATTATGCCACGGAAGGGAGACAGAAGCGGTATATAAAAAACGCATTCCGGCAGTATTTAAGCCCTGATGTAATAGAACAACTTATCGCCCACCCGGAAAGACTTAAGCTCGGTGGCGAACGGCGGGAACTCTCCATATTCTTTTCCGACCTCCAGGGATTTACCGGCTTATCCGAAGGGTTATCCCCAGAAGAACTTACCGCACTGTTAAACGATTACCTTTCGGCCATGACGGATATTATCCAGGAAGAGGGTGGTACGGTGGATAAATATGAAGGCGATGCAATTATCGCATTCTGGAATGCTCCCATAGAACAGGCTGATCATGCCGTTCGAGCTGTACGTGCCGCCCTGCGGTGCCAATCAAAACTGAAAGAATTACGGCCGGATTTTAAAAAGCGGGTAGGGAAGGAGCTCTTTATGCGGGTGGGACTTAACTCCGGTCCTGCAGTGGTCGGGAATATGGGCTCAAAAAGCAGATTCGATTATACCATGCTTGGGGACGCGGTAAACCTCGCATCCCGGCTGGAAGGGATAAACAAGCAGTTCAATACCTATACTATGATCTCCCAGGCGACGCTAGAAAAAATGGGGAACACTTTTCCGGTTCGTGAAATATCTCGGGTGGCGGTTGTAGGCAGAAAAGAACCGGTTGTTGTTTATGAACCCATGTTTATGGAGGAATACAGGGAAAGACAGGAATTTTTCAAGGTTTTTGCCGAAGGGCTTAAGCTTTTTTATGCTGGAAGGTTCGAGGAAGCTGTAAAGCTTTTTTCCGGCGTATTTGAACAAGATCCTGTGGCGGCCGCCTATGCAGTTAAATGTAAAGATCTTATCGCAAACCCGGTGGAGGACTGGAAGGGTGTCTGGATAATGACATCAAAGTAACTTCTTAAGCAAATAATAACTTCAAATCTAAATGAATCAAAAGATGTGCTTCCGGCTCTTTCCATATTTTTGTTGATTAATTGTATTTCGCATGTTACTCTAAATATGATCTTCTGTGGGAGGATGATATGGATGCTAAGGAAAAAAAGGTACTTGATACATTAAAAAAAACTGGAAAACCAATGAGGCCAGGTGACATTGCCGATGTATCAGGCATGGACAAGGACGAAGTAAGTAAAATAATCAATTCCTTAAAAAAGCAGGGGCTGATCACATCGCCGAAACGATGTTTTTATGCACCTGCATAAAAATAATTATATTCTGTTATCAGGGATTCATGGAACTTCTGAAGAGGAGTCCTTTTATATAGAAATTGACGGCTCATGAAAAAGCAAAAATTTTCCACAATTGCAGAAAAAAATAGAATAATAGATAGTATTCTTTACGCCATCATGCTGCGCAATAAATTCTTGCTGCTGGGTCATCAGAATCCTGATGAGGATTGTATTGCATCCCTGGTTTCCTTCGCTTTGCTGTTAAGAAAATTTGATAAAACCGCTGTTATTTGTGTGGGGAATGAGATCCATGAGCATTATGGATATCTTCTTTCGATCTGCAGATATAATTCGATTTCCTTTCACTTTTCGGGTGATAAATTTGAAAAATCTGATTTTGATACAATCGTAATTTGCGATACGCCGAAGCTGTCTATGATTGACGGCTGTGAGGGAGTACAGGAGCTTTTCAAGGATAAAGATGTCGTAAAAATCGAGATTGATCATCACATTGGGGCGGATAGTGAATATATCGGCGACCCCGGATACTGCCTTGTAAATGAGGCCTCCTCAGCCTGCGAATTAATCGGTTTACTATGTTTAAAATTGATGAAGAGAGCTGAAATTCTGAAACGGTATCAAATCCCGGAAGTATTTTCCCGGAATCTGGTTCTCTCGATTCTCACGGGGATCATTGGTGACTCAAAGATGGGGCAATTTTTGAAATCCAGAAGGGAAAAAAAATACTATGAAATCTTTTCGAATTTGTATAGCAATCTATTGGCCAAAAAGACGGTAAAGGCAACTAATTTTTCGGATAAAACTGAAGTCTTCGAGGAACTGGGACGTTTATCGCACAGGGAAGGGAATTGTTTTAACTATATGATGGGAAAGAAACGATTCTCAAAATCCATCGGCTATGTCGCTCTCAACGAGAAGGACATGGAACAGCTTTGTAGAGAAGAGTGCGAAAGTGATACTATCGTAACCGTCTCGAGAGCGGTGGCGGATATTCTAGCGGAAGAGAGCGGTATTCTCAGTATGGTCGCTTACTACGATAAACCGGATCATTCAAACCTTGTGCAGTTCCGGATACGGAGGAGCGCCCAGTACAAAAATTTTGATTTGCGTCTACTGCTTAACCTGTTCGCTATTGAAAATGGCGGCGGCCATCAAGGCGCCATCGGATTCAGGATACCGAAAGATAATATCGAAGATTTCGAAGCGTATATAACGAGGCTTATCTCAGGCATTGAGGGAGCAATCGCACCACGTGGTTGATACGGTTTCACCCCGATTCTTCGGCCGCTTGCTTAGGCTCCCCTTTTTTGACAAATCCCATAACGATAAAAGCGGCAAACATGCATAGCGCGGCAAACATAAATATACCGCGCAGGCTGGTTATATCTGATATTGTGCCGGTTATGGGTGGAGCCGTAATAGCAGCCGCCTGGGAGAAGGTGTAGTAGAGCCCGGTGTAGATCCCCATATTCCCATAGCTGGCCATCTGCCAAAGCATGGGAAAGGAATTGGTGACAACTGAGCCCCAGAATATTCCGAAAAGAAAAAGCAGAAGAGCGAAAGCCGCGAACGACATCCCGGGAGAAAGCCTTAAGTTTTTTGTAACAGGATCATGGAAAAAAATAAGTCCAACCAGAATTGTCAGGCCAAGCAAGCAGACGCGTATGACCTTTTTCCGGCCGATTTTATGGGCAATGATACCGGAAGGTATGGCAAATAAAGCGTAGGCAATTGCCACCATGCCGGCCGATAACGCCGCGGCACCTTCTGAAACGCCTATATACTTTATTGTATACATACCCAGAAAGGGAAGAACTCCCTGGTATCCCAGGAACCAGAGAAACAGGGAGAGAAGAATATAAAAAGCGCTCTTTTCTTTTGAAGCCAGGATCATTTTTAATGATTCTTTTACCGGCATCTTTTCTTCAGTAGTATCCGGCCGGGCATCCTTTTTTTCTTTTATAAATATAAAAAGGAGCAGGGTGGCAAAAATTACGAGAATACCAGAGATGGGGAAGGGGAGCTTGTTTTTCGTATTCCCGATGAATGGCAGGGTTACAGAGATATCCATGAGACGTGCAAGGCCCACTGTACCGACTATCGCGGCGATTCCTCCCATGGTATTTATTACCCCATTGGCCTCCGAACGGTAATCGCCGGGAATCGTATCCGGCATCAGGGCTACAACCGGACCTCTGGCCGCCTGTTTAAAGATATTCAGGCAGAAAATGGCAAGTATCAGCAATGCCAGGCCGTTTACCGCGGCAAAGGGGATCAGAGCGAAAAAGACGGCTGTAAGGGGCAGAGTAACGATAATATACGGCATTCGCCTTCCGATTGAAGTACGGGTTCTATCCGAAAAAGCCGAAACGATGGGAATCAGGCAAAGGGCAAAGATATTGTCAAGAGTCATTATTGAACCGATGAGGCCTTTGGACGCAACACCGGCGCGTTCCAAAAAAATCGGGATATAGGTATCGTAGAGCGGGTCCATCAATCCCATGGTAAAAAAGCCGAGACCGATTAGAAAGGTAATCCCATAATATGCTTTCATTCCTTTTGTCTGATCCGCCATTATCTTTTCCCCCTTATTTCTTAACCG
>JBFMGN010000448.1:0-3854 GCA_040752435.1 Spirochaetota bacterium | reverse complement strand
CGAAATTCTTTTACAGCTTATACACGAAGAAGTGGTTCACTTTAGAGCCCACAGAGATTAAGGAGCGCAATGAGAATACAGGCAATAATGCAAGGCTGCTCCTGCCTGAATTATGATGCTGAAAGTGAAGTTCTTTCAAAATATAAGCCACGGAACCCGCAGAAATACACGGAAAGACATTTTATGATAAAACTCCTCTGTGTTCTCTGTGTGGAATTCTTTTACATATTATACACGCAGAAGTGTTTCACTTTAGAGATTTCTGATTTTTTAAGACTGGCTTCCTTCCCTTTTTTACACGCTTTAGTAAGCTGAAAGGGGGGATACCTTCCTGGATAGCTTTTGTGTTCAAAGCGTTGGGTGGAGGAACTACCCGCCTTTATCACCCTATCTTCTCGTCCCCACAGGGAATTGCCTGATATTGAAATTACACCCGTTAACTCATTTGGTGTAGGATGAGACAAGATATCGCAAATAATCATCCGAAAGTTTCAGGAAAGCGTCGCATTCGGGACAGATAAACCTGTTTTCCTCCATATATTCAGAGGCACACTGAATACAGTACACCCTTCCACAGGCGGGGCATTTTCCAGCCGGGGATTCCCCCGGTGGTTCTCCGTGTAACCGCATGGATGGTTGCGGTTCTATATTCCGGCTGACCCACCATTCTCTGCCACAGCCGTCGCAGGTAATTTTGATTTCGGTTGCATTGCGGATTCTCATAAGAAGCTTTTCTCGCCTGGGGGAACTGTCATCATTAACGGTATGCATTATAATTCCCCTGGCTTTCTCATACTGGAGGCTCTCTACATAAAGGTCTCCGAGGTTAAGACAAATTTCCACATTTTCCGGATCCAGTTTCATGCCTTCAATGTAGGCTGTTTCCGCCCGGCGGTATTCTCCTTTTAACCGCGCAATATTACCGATTAAATTATAAGCTGAAGCGGAAGGATGCAGATTTAAAAGGCGGACCAGTAACTCCTCTCCTCTGTTGATCATATCGGTTTGTATGCAAACAGCGGCGCAATTTTCCAGAAAATCCGGATTATCAGGTTCCATTTTTAGGGCTTTTTCATACTCCGCGGCCGCCTCCTGGAATTTACCTATCCGGGCCAGGCAATTCCCCTTCTGGTTGTATATCCGGGGATTTTCCTCCCTGTTCTTAAAAACCTGAAAGGCACCGGGTAAATCTCCCCTCTGGAATCTGACTTCCGAGAGATTCAACGCAATTACAAGTTCATCCGGAGCATGCTGGACGGCCCTGGTAAGATAGTCTTCAGCCTTTTCAAGATTCTTCACCGACAGGTAATACTGCCCGGCCAGATTCAATACCCAGGGGTCCTCCGGGGCAAGGGATAATGATTTTTCCAGGGCATCACCGGGAGCTTCCCCCAGCAAAAACCTGTTTTCCGCCAGCCGGTACCAGTACAGGGGGAAATCCGGTTCCAGGGTGACTGCGTCCAGGAAAAACCTTTCCGCCTCCCTTCTATCCCACTCTTTAGCGAAAATCAATCCCATTAAAAAAGAAACAGATGAATCTTTATATCCCGCTGAAAGCACCCTGGAAAAAGCGCTTTTGGCCGCCTTAAGATTTCCCTCATGAAACAGGATTTTCCCCTTAATGGCCCAAATGTCCAGATTATCTGGATCAAGCGCCCATATCCGCTCCTCGATGGCAGCGATATCGTCATATGCTTCCTGCTGGAAAAGGAGACGGGCGGCTTTCAGGTAGAAATCGAGGGCTTCCCCGTATCGTTTTGCCTTCTCCAGGGCTTTGGCCGCATTGAGGCTGAAAATAGGCATCTCACCTTCAATTTCGACCGCTTTCCGATAACTTTCAGCCGCCTCACTCCAGTTGCCCAGCATATACTCGGCATTTCCAAAGAGATTCCACAGGACCGAACTATCGGCGTTTCTTTCGATATTTTCTTTAAGGAAGTTCCTTAGATCCATAAACCTGTTCAAACCATACAACAAATTCCCCTTCCCGATAACCGCGTCCCGGCTCTCGGTATTAATTTCGAGGGCTTTATCCATACTTGAAAGCGCCTCCTGGTTTAAGCCGAGGTTAATAAAACATTCCCCTAGTAGAAGATACTCATCCGCAGTCAGCTTTTTGCCTCTTGCAGCTTTTTTTAATTGAACAACCGCGGCTGAAAACTGGCCCTGTTTATACAAATATCGGGCAAAATGTATCCGGTAGGCCGGGTTAATGGGGATATAACTATTCCATCGGGAGTAGTGGATTTCAACCTCCAAAGGACGTGATTCGATTGAAAACCGTTCCAACCGGATTACAACCTGATCCTGCTCATCATAGTTCTGGCCGGCAAAAGCAACCCCTCCGGCATCTATACCTTCATTTTCAATCTCCCCAACCCACTCATCATCCACAAAAAACAGAAAGAAATCTCCATGGGCGATTATCCTTAAGGAAAATGAGTGTGCAATCGGAAAAGGTATTTCAGTCCAGTTTATGAGGGATATGGGATTCCCGTTAAAAACCAGATCGTACCTGTAATACCCTTTACTGGAAACGAGAAAATAATAGTAATTTTCATCATTTATATAGCGTAAGAGAACCCCCCCGGCTGCATATCCATTGGTATCTGCAAGACAGATATCCGCTTCAAGACAGAAATCCCTGTAACGATACAACTCATCATTAGTCCATGCAAACAGGTTTTTTCGTTTCAGCCGAAGTTCCAGCCCGTTTTTAACGATAGCGGCGGAGTAAACCTCCTTATCTTCTTCGACAAAACGGTTCTGTTTAGGCCGTGAAAAGTTCGTTTCCCATTTTTCGAATACTATCTCATCGACATCGGGCTTTTTCTTCTTTTTAAAAAACCACCACATCACGTCATAGTATAAGAAGTAACACTACAAGCGTCTACTATATTGCGTCTCAATTAGGATTATTCAAAATTTGTAAGAACTTAGCCGATTTCAAAAATAAAGGGGAATTAGCCGAGGCTTACTATTTTTGCAAGAGTTTCAACTGTTTTTATCTATTGCGTGCCTTCGGAGAGTTGTTTGATCCAGTCGCGAATTTCCGCCGCCTTTTCATATTCCTCGGCTTCCACCGCCTTCTCGAGTTCAACCTGAAGCTGCTCGATCGGGCTTATCTTATTTTCCATTACCTGTTTGAGGGCTGACTTTAAATAATTTATGGAGCGTACTTTTTCAAGCTGAAACGCCGGGGTATCTATTTCCGGCATTTTTTTTATCTGCATAATTGCAGCTTCAAGGATCTGCTGCGCCATAATTTTAACATTCTTCTGAAGCGACAGCATGGCATTGGAGATTGCATTCATCCGTAATATGTACGGTTTATACTGTAGAATCGATTTGCTATCACTTTCTTCCTTACAATACTTTTCTACAAATTCACAAATTTTTAAATTATGCTCCGTATCACGGGCCGTTCTGTTGAAATCGCCCAACTGAAAAAGCTGCAGATAGCGGTAATAGAAGAAAATACCTTCATTCTGCAACAGAAGAAAATCGTTATGGTTGATTATAAAACCGGTATCATTTCCGTGATCCAGTATATATTTGTCAAGCCTGCTATTTAGCTCATCAAGGACCGTTTCTTTGCCGAAAAGTTTCCTTCCGTCAGGCCGCCCGTCCAATTCGTACTGCTCTATGCCCAAAGGCAATCGAACCTGCATAACCTCATGTCCGTCATCGGATGTAATAATTCGTATATTATTATCGGGATCATATTCCCAGTTCCGTAAAAGGTAATTTATATCGTTTGTCATAAAAACTCCCTAAGTCAAACCCCTATAGCATTAATATACTACCTTTTCACTGGTAGAAAAAGACCTGTTTCCGTATAAATTTATCAGGCC
>JBFMGN010000447.1:0-3855 GCA_040752435.1 Spirochaetota bacterium | reverse complement strand
TGGAGCCCATTTCAAAAATCAAGGAAAAAGCCACGGAAACACTCGGAATTACGCGGAAAAAGTATTAATGGTTGTAGCCCTTCCGCGTCCTTCCGTGTGATTCCGCGGCTAATAAAACAAGAAAAGAAGTTAGCCACGGAACCCGCGGAAATATACGGAAAAAGGATTAATAGTTGCAACCTTCCGCGCAATTCCGCGGCTACCCAATATGCTGACCCGAACTTCTCGCCCTCGAAGGGGGCTACCCCATATGCTTGCCCTGGCTCCCAGCCCTCGAAGGGGGCTTACTATTTTTGTAAGAGCCTCATTGATAAAAATATGTTAATATCATCCTTTTACATTTTTGTTTTGCCACAGGTCAACTTGGCGACTAGTCTCTTCATATGTTTTATCAAAAATCTCTATTATATTCTTTTTTGTTTTAGGCACTGAATAGAAAGAAAGAACTTTTACCTTGTAAACAGCGTTTTGAAGGTTTTTCAAGATTGCCTTGGCTCCATATAAAGCCGATCCACCGCCGACTGCAACCGAAATCACAGGCATGGGGGTTATATCCAGGATGCGTCGAACGGCCCCGGAATGAAAATGACCTACAGACCCTGTGCGGGAACGAGTACCTTCGGGAAAAATAACCGGGCAGAATCCTTTTTGAGACATTAAGGCGAGGCGGGTTAATTCTTTCATGGTTTCAGAGAATTTACCTATTCTATTAACCAGAGCGTGCTGCTGCATCCTTATTACGATCGAAACAAGGGGAATTCCTCTGGCCAGTACACTTTTCGCCACAAATCTGAGCTGATGATCCGGAAAACAGTAGTATAACACGGCAATATCAAGCACGCTTTGATGGTTTGAAATCATTAGAAACGGTTCGGTAAGATTTTGATCTTTAACGCGCTGTTGGTAGGGAGCAAGCTCTTTTTTTATAACGAAGTTGATATATGTTCGGGCAAGGGCGAAAATGATCCGTACAATTCTACGTATTTTTCTGTTTAGATATTCAGTTGCCTTTTTTCTATTAACAATCAGCCGTAATCTTAACTGTATATCCCAGAAGATGAAATGTGAAACAAGGCAAGCAAAAAAAATAACTTTTCCCATGCATACCTCCCAGCGCGGGTTCCTTCCGCAGCTAAAAGCTGCTTCAGACTGGATTAACATGTGTCGCACCCTGCGACACCCGTTTTAAAGGGATAGCCTTCCGCAGCTAAAAGCTGCTTCAGACTGGATTAACATGTGTCGCACCCTGCGACACCTTTTCAGTTGAATAGCCATCAACCACCTGCATTAAGCCGGCAAACTGAAACTCTTACGAGCCTGCGCTGGACTTCGGTTATCCTCATCAGAATATAGAATAATTACGGCAGAATGAGAAGATGGGTGGGAATTCAATCGTACTCGGTGCGAGACATTTTTATTTCAAATTTTAAATTATTGGTAAGTCTTGACAGGGAAAGACTTATTTGTTATGTTCAATCTTCAATTAGATACTATTGACCGGAGGTGTATTTCATTGCCAAGCAAGAGATCGGCGGAAAAACGTCACAGACAAAGTGTAGGTAGAAGACTTCGAAACCGAAGGTTACGGAGTAACGTAAAAACTGAAGTTAAGAAATTCCTGGAGGCTGTTAATAACAGCGATAAAGCAGCCGCGGATCAACAGTATAACAAGGTAATTCGCCTGATTGATACCGCAGCAGGCAAGGGTTTGTTTCATAAAAATAATGCAGCCAGAAAGAAATCGCGTTTACACAAACATCTTGTGAACATGATCACAAAATAAGGTAAGAATTGTGAGGGGAATAAAACTAACTAAGGCTGAAATTATCGAGAATATCTACGAGAAACTTGATGATCAATACCGGATTACCAGAAAGGATATTCATAAAATCCTCGATGAGTTTTTTGAGCAATTAAAAACCGCGCTGATTGAGGATAGAGTTATCGAACTGCGGGGATTTGGTACCTTCGAGGTAAGAACACGCAAAGGAAGAGAGAAGGCGCGTAATCCAAAAACAGGTGCGGTTGTACCTGTAAATACTCACGGGGTAGCGGCGTTCAGGCCCGGCAGAGAACTTAAAAAACTTGTTTGGCCTCTTAGAGAAAAGAATGATTTCTGAATCCGCGGCAGGCAAGGGCAGATCCGGAAAGATAGTCACGCTCTTAACAGAAATTTCATTGCTTCTCCTTTCATCCGTCCTTTTTGCCCTCTCATTTCCAAGTTTTGTTTCCAAATGGGGCTGGTTCCCCCTGGCATATATCGCAATTTTTCCGGTTTTTATCGTAGTTCATAGAAGCGGTTGGATTCGAATATTTATCTATGGTCTTTTCTACGGATATATCACTTACGCTCTTTTCAATTTTTGGCTCGCTCAATTTCATCCGCTATCGATAATAATTGTTCCCACGATATATGCCGCCTATTTCATGCTGTTGTTCCCTATACTTAAGCTGGCCGATGTCCTTTTCCCGCGCTACGGTTACCTTGTTCAACTAGCCGTCTGGATTGGCTATGAGTATTTAAGAACAACAGGGTTCCTCGGCTTTGCATATGGGATTATCGGATATACGCAGTACCTTTTTCTCCCGCTTATCCGCTCTGCCTCTATGGCCGGCGTATGGGGTGTTTCGGTTCTCGTTATTTTCCCATCTCTGTTCATAGGCAATGCATTGAAAAACGGCCTGGATAAGTGGAAGGAATTTGTAATAACCCAGAAGGGGAGTTTCTTTATCTATTTTATTTTGTTTATCGGTGCTGTCGGATACGGACTTATTTCTACCATCGACTTAAAGGATACGCCTGAATGGAGAACTGCACTGATCCAGCATAATGTTGACCCCTGGAAAAATGAATATGAAGATTCCCTTAATAGATTAATTCGTCTAAGCCAGGAGGCTTTAAATTATTCTCCCGCGATTGTTGTCTGGTCGGAAACTTCCTTTATTCCGGCTATTGAATATCATACCCGCTACAGGGATGACCCGACGGCCTATGACCTTGTAAAAAAACTAACGGATTTTCTTAAAACTCAGGAAATTCCCTATATCATCGGAAATGACGATGGGCAATTGAAGCGTTTTGGCGGTACTGAGCGCCTCGATTATAACGCCTCCCTTCTCTATTATAAGGGGGAGTTCCGGCAGAAATACTGGAAAGTTCATCTGGTGCCTTTTACCGAAAACTTCCCATACCGGAATATTTTTCCCGGTATATATAAATGGCTTAGGAACGCGGATACGCATTTCTGGGAAAAGGGAACGGAGTTTACGGTTTTTGAGGCTGATGGGATTCGTTTTTCAACGCCTATCTGTTTTGAAGATACTTTCGGCTATATTTCCAGAAATTTTGTGCGAAATGGCGCCCAGATTATAGTAAATATGACCAACGATTCCTGGTCCTATTCGGTTGTTTCTATGATGCAGCATATGAGTATGGCTGTATTCAGGGCAGTGGAAAACAGGCGAACCGTTTTAAGGAGTACGAATGGGGGCATAACCTGTACAATTGATCCAAACGGGAAAATAACCGGTATCCTTGAACCCTTTAAAGAGGGATACCTTTTAAGCGAGGTACCTGTTTACAGTAATACCACAACATTGTATACTCGCTTTGGTGACTGGCTTGGAATAACGGCCGTCGCCGCAGCGGTTGCACTCCTGTGTTTCGGCCTTGTTAAAAGGCGATTGACAATATTCCGGAAGTATAAGAAAATAATCAGATAGAAGATCGTAAGCCATGGAAATAAAAACAAAGATACTAATAGTTGATGATGAACCAATTAACCTGGATTTCTTTGAGGTAATGCTCACGAAACTCGGTTTTGAGGTAGATTTGGCGGAGGATGGTGAAGAAGC
>JBFMGN010000446.1:1142-3861 GCA_040752435.1 Spirochaetota bacterium | reverse complement strand
TAACAACTACTCGTCTTTTCATGGTTTTCTCCTACATTCCCATTCCACCAGTTATATGGATTACCTGCCCCGTAATATACGAAGACATTTCAGAGGCCAGGAACAGAATTACAGAAGCAACTTCTTTCGCCTCCCCAAGCCTTCCCAATGGTATTTGCGATTTCAATGTTTCCCGTTGAGTTTCATTGAGTTTATCAGTCATAGGGGTTTTAATAAAACCCGGCGCGACGGCATTTACCCGTATATTCCGGCTTCCTAATTCCCTGGCCAGGCTTTTAGTGAAACCGATCAGCCCTGCCTTGGACGCCGAGTAATTACACTGACCGCCATTTCCGATGACTCCTACAATGGACGAGACATTGATAATAGCGCCGGCTCTGGATTTTACCATCTGCCTGGCAACAACCTTCGCAATATAGAATGCGCTATTTAAATTGATGGAAAGTACATCGTTCCATTCCTTGCTGGACATGCGGAAGAAAAGATTATCTCTGGTAATCCCGGCGTTGTTTACGAGAATATCAATGCCGCCGCTCTCTTTTAGAATATCTTCTACTACGGTAGTGATTTGCTCTTCATCGGCCACATTACCTTGTTTAAATACAACGGAAACACCTTTCTCCCTGGCGATCTTTTCATATTCTCCCATAAATTCACTTTCATTAATATCGATAAAATAAACTATCGAGCCTTCATCTAAAAACGTTGTAACAATCTCCTTTCCAATTCCGCGTGCGCCCCCTGTAATAAGGGCTTTTTTCCCCTGTAAAAGCATACTCTTTACTCCTTTAAGCCGAGTTCGAATCCCCATTGCGGCCGAAGGCCCACAATGGACTTAAAATCTTAACATTGTAGAATTTATAACGATAAGCATCGCCCGTTCACTCTAGCCAGTAGTATACAGGATAACTCAGGTTTTTCAAGCGGGTTTTATTAAACGCCTGAAATTAAGTTTTTCCACCAAATATGGGCGGGAAAATAACATGGGGGACAATCCATGTCAAGATATCTTATTGCACCCGGGGTGGGAAATCGTAGCGGCGCTCAAACAGCTCTGCAATTCTATCGCAAATCGAACTTTCATCAGGGCCGGAAACGTGCACCTCCACCTCATCACCCTGGCATAACCCCATAAGAAGAAGCCCGATATGGTCCTTCAAATCCGTTTCCTGGCCCTTGGCCTTTACACGTACCGTTACCGAGGAGTCGATGCTCTGGCACTCTTTTATTATAACACCTGTTGGTCGTAGATGAATACCCGCATTGTTCTGTACAATTACTGTTTTGGAAACCATCGGTAACTATCCGGTTCGGGTTCTAATAAACCTCGGATCTTTTACCTCAAAAATTGAGAAAAACAATCCAACGGCGCATATTACACCCAGGATTACGAAAACCCAGATATTACCCATTATATCGGCGATGAATCCGGCGAAAAGCGGCATGGCCGTCCGAAACGGCGCGGTGGCAGTAAATACTATGGCAGAATACCGGGAGGCATGCGTCATTTTACAATATTCAAGGGTCATATTGATACCGATTGTGATACTGCCTGAAAACAGACCTGAGAGGATATATATAAAATACATCACTGTAATGCCTGGGGAGAAGACCATAATTGCATATAAAAGCACAGCCGAAACTCCACCCAGAATAAACACAAGTTTATATCCCTTCGCGTCACCCAAAAGTCCGAAAAGCAGAGACCCCAGGGCAGAGGAAGCCATGAGAATGGCGGTACAAACAGCCACGGTTCCATCGGATACACCGAGGGAAAGGACTGTATACCCTGTAATAAAAGCGACCCCTGTATACCCTGCCTGCAGGAATATCTGGAGTTTTAGATACCGCTTAAAATCCACATCCGTTTTAAGGCTTGCAATTATTTCACTAAAAAACTCCCTGATTCTCCGCCGTTCAGTTGATTCCGCAGCCGGCGGTTCGTCGGAGATTTTTAGAGGCAGAATGGATACAAACAAAATGAAAAATCCAATTAAAAAACACCACCCATAACCGGATAATCCCCTTGCGTTTTCCAGAATAAATCTGGCTGCATAAGCTCCAGCCACCGCCAGAAAGAGACCCACAAAATTACCGGCGCCTATTGACTTGCCACGCCGGTTCTCCGGCACGGTCTTGGCAAAGAGTTCAAGATAGGCGGGTACATTGATACCGGCACCACTATTTACAATGACCCAGCATACATAAAAGGTTACAAGAATTACGACGGAAACCGGGTTAAGGAAAATGATGATGGTAAGAACGAGATAGGGAAGCCGTTCTACAAAAATCCCTACCAGGACAACGTAATTCTTTTTGACCTTTAGGCGTTCAATACGATTTACGGCGAAAAGCTGCGGGACCAGTTGCCCAAAACTCTGTATACCGACGAGCAGGCCTATCAGGAAATTCGATCCGCTTAACCTGGCGACAAACAGGGGCAGAAGCGTCTGAGGGGATAAAAAACTCATCCCCAAATGCCATCCGATGGCATCGATAATTATAACAATAATATTCTTTTTTATATTTTGTTTCATAAAATAGAGTACCAGTTAAGCCTCAACTAAAAAAAAATGTCAAGATAAAACTCTTTTATCGGAGTGATATTACAAATTGTATAGTTAATTAAATGCAGGCTAACGCCTATAGATAAGGCGAGGGACGGAATCAACCGCTTATTTCATTTACCAGGGCATCGAAAATTGTCACCATATCCGAA
>JBFMGN010000446.1:0-1132 GCA_040752435.1 Spirochaetota bacterium | reverse complement strand
CCGGCCAATTTTTTTGAGATTGCCCGGGTTATCGGAAGACCTATCTGGGGGGACGCATTCCCCAACTCCTGAAAATCGGACTTTGTTATCACAATGAAGTTTGAATCTTCGCTGGCTACAACCGTAGCTGAGCGTTTATCATCATCGATGAGGGATATTTCGCCGAAAAATACATTGTTTTCAGCCTTCAGCTTAATAACCGTATAATTGTCGCCAGCTCTCGTCCGTTTCAGTATTTCCACACCGCCACGGTAGACGATGAACATTTCCGCGCCTATGTCTCCTTCCCGTATAATAGTTTCGTTTTCTTTATATTTCCTCATTTTGCAGATATCCAAAAGACGTTTCATATATTCGTTATTATCTTTAATTTCTTCAAAAAGGGGAATCTGCTTCAATTTCTCCAGTACTTTTTCATCCATGTTCATAACTTTAAGCCTGCCGTCAATCATTTCGTTCCAGTACAATGGCCTTGGAATGTTTTTGAATAATATAACTGTCTTTCGGAACCAGAACAGGCTTGTTAATTTCAAGGCCTTTCACCTTCTGAAGATTAATAACAAGCCGCGATACATCCGAGGTTTTTTGGGCTTCACGTAAAGCCTCTATCTTTATCTGGTTGGGACTACCCGTATTTTCCAGTATTCCAATAAGGATAAGCTTATCAACCACCGAAAAGGAGGTTTTATAATCGGAAAAAGGCTTTCCGATAAACCCATCGGGGATATCGCATGTAGAAAGCTTGGAAGAGCTTTCTTCTTTTGATAAAAACTCATAGATTATATGGGACATTCCACTGGTTACCGTTGCATTGGCAAGCATTCTCCGGGTAAAATCTCTGCTAAAGATTATTTCATCACACATGGCTTGTTTGAGGTAGTTTTCAAACTTCTTGTCCAGCAGTTCCACACAGGTATAAACATCCCTGGCAATTGCTTTAATTGTGAGGACTGTCATGACGGCTTTTGAATCGACCTCCGAAGCGGCGGCGCTTTCGAATGTATCCGCCAGGATTATAACTTTGCGGGCATACCTTACATTCGCCCTGACCAGGGCGGATTCTGAAAAATAATCTCCCCGAACGAAATGCAGGCTCTTTAGTTCCCTGGATTCTTTCAGTTCCTCGATTTTT
>JBFMGN010000445.1:0-3864 GCA_040752435.1 Spirochaetota bacterium | reverse complement strand
AGAGCTGCACCGCCTCTCCTGTGTTGCCACGCAGGAGAGCAAAGGGAGAGGTGTTGCCGAAATCGGCCAGCGCGGCCGCGATTTCAGGAAATCGAGCCCAGAGCACCGACTGTAAGGATCCCTTGGGACCGCCACAGCGGGGATCTGAGCAGTCAAACGGTCAACCCCTTGCCCAACTTGGCCAAAACGGGAACTGCTGGTAATGCAGCAAGAAAGACGCAAACGATGTTCATATTCCTCCTTTCGCTTCGAGCGCAATTGTACGCGCCGCTAACGCCAATCTTAACCGGCACGCCGTAGTACTACTGATTTTCGCAGCGCCACGGATTGGCGTGTCCGGTTCAAGATTTTGTTAGCTCAAATCGTATGTTTTTTCAAATGCATCAAATAGTTTGATATTTATTAGTTTCATCCATGCAAATAATTTTCCAAAGTACGCATCATATACATCAATATGTTTTAGCCAAAGCAAATAGGATTCATTAGTTAACCTCAAAATTGGAGTAATAAACCTTATATCTACCGATTGATAAAATGGATACGGCGAATAAGTACCGTCATCATTTTTTACAAGGTCAAAATCTAATGATTCATTCCAAGAGCCATGTATTGATTCAGATGGTATTCCATATAGGAGTTTATAAAACTCTTCAGGTTCTAACTGTTTAAAAATGTCGAAAAAACTTTTACCTTCAATTTTCCATCTTCTTTTCTTTTGAAGCTCAAAGGAGTTTATATCGAAGCCTTCATCTTTCATTTTGGAGTTGATCGATTCTATTAATCTTACTCCAGCGGGAGATTCATAGAAACCCCCATTTTTGGCATCTTCAAGCGCTCTAAGTCGGTCTTTGTAGGAGCATTTGCGGTAATCTTCTATAGTTGTGTCACCTCGGATAAGTAAATACCTTGCTATAATTGAAGATTCAATAATCTGGCGATCTAGATGTGAAATTATCTGGCCGTTATTTGCTTTGTAATATACGACTACTTCTTTCAATAGTTTCCATATCCGCACAAGTAGACCCAACACTGCCGCATCATTCAAGTTAAAACCAGTGGGGTTTCTTTCAGTGTTTTTCACCCTTGTTAATATGTCATAGATCTCAGCAACATCTTCGTAGAAATTGGTTGAAACCTCCTTAAGGCCTTCCTTATTGCTTAACTTTTCATCAAGGTTAATTTCACTGTACTTTTTCATAATTGCGATTAATTCATCCATATTGACCTCCAGTGTCAGCTAATAAGATCATCAGCGGCGGGCGCGAATTGGCACAAAGCTTCGGCAGACAGCACAGATTCTGATGCACCACGTGGCCGCCCGTCCGCTGGATGAAAAAGTTAGCTGCCGGCTTGATGATTCTCGCTCTCTCCGTTAAAGGGGCAATTTTGACCCCGAAGATGCATGCTTAAGATCAAGAAGGGGCCTGCTTTTGAACCCTTTTATAGCCAGATTGACAATTTAGCGTAGCCCCGTTCACCCGGATTGAGAATCCGAGATCTATGTCGGCGGCACCCATGGCCATCTCTACTCATCCGTAGCAACGGATATCTTTCCAGATCTCAGAGATACAACAACCTTCGTTGGCTGATCCATTATAGTTAGGACAAGATTGCCCTGTGAATTTAGATAAGATCGCTCAACTATATCAGTGTCAACAGTCCAGATTACTGTTCCATTGGCATCAGCACGTAGTGCTCCTAGTTCGTGTAGCGCGATAACCTCGTCGTCTCCATTTAATGGTAAGAATTCGAAAAAAACGCCATTCAGTCGCTTTGACAGGATAAGCGCTGCACTGGTCACATCGATCCATGTCAGCCACATATCATGCCCAACAATGGCTCGCTTTCCTTTCTTCAACAGAATTGCTTGTGGCTTAATCCCAAGGCCGGAAGACAAGACAGCAATCTCCGATGCTCCTGTCTCCGCCGCAAAAGTAAAGGAATAGAACTTCCGAGGCGCCTCTGCTTCGATTCCCACCATCGCTATTCTATTGGCACCCATGTCTTCCATGTGCGCGAGCAAGGCCGATTTTGATTCCCACTCCTTCATGCTAATCAGATAACTCATCACCGTCCTCCAAAGATGTTGCCAGTGATGAGCTTCGTACCTTCCCATATTGTTTGGAACTTGACGCCACCTCGGGGTCCCATCAACAAGGACTCTCTGACGATTCTTCCGTTGGTCTGCACTAGAGCGATATTGGAGGGATCATTCAGGATTCTTGTAAGGTGTTCGGTCAAATACTGCCTGGTCGCGGGAGTGTCAGGCAACCCTATGCTTTCCAACTGCGACAGCATCTGGGTAGATCTTTGGATATTGTGAGAGCTTCCAGTCGCCCGCCCAAGGAAGTATTCTAGCTTACTTCCCAGTTCCGGTACTGCCTTTGGAGCAGTGGCTTCACAGGTAGTGACTCCTTTCACAGCCATGCTTTGACCAAATGACAGTGCGAACACAACCTGTTCGCTCAGCATCCCGGAAAAATACAGAACTGCCAATGGATAGTTCCCGCCTTCTATTGATGTCATCCCATTATCGAAGAGAACCTGACCGGGAACAGTAGCACGTAGGAATGGGGAACTCTCAAACAGCCCCCAGGGATCGACCGCATTAACCGGATCATTTTGGACGTAAACGTACGGGTTGATTCCACCCTCCAGGCCAATTGGATCAGGAGTAAGATAGCGTCCTGTCTTTGGATCATAGTATCGAGCTGTGGCAATTGAAGGAAGCACGAACAGGATTGTGATGAGCAGAACAATGACTCCACGTGTTTTCATTTCGTTTTTCCCTTCTCTTATTGGTTCTTCCTGAATTCCTCTTGTGCCTTGCGCTGATTTTCCACATACCCTTCCAAAGGAAGATTCGTTGCTCCCATTTGCCTCGCTTTTGCAAAGCACTCATTTGCCTTCATCTCATACTCTCGGGAAAGTGGCTCTTTGACTTTCTTGCTTTGGGTTCTATATGCCACTCCCATAGACCTGATGGAATCTGCTGCTCTCGGGTTCATCTTCACTGCTATCTCAAGGTACTCAATCGCTTTCTCATTCTCATCATGCATTCCCCAGTAGATTCCATTCTGTTGAATAAGGAGGCCAAGATACTCCCGGTGAGTAAGGGTTCGAAGATAGGTGCCATGGGCAAGGGCTTCTTTTGAAATCTGCAAGGTCGCTGCGTATTCCTCATCAGGACTGAAGCCGCCTCCTCCTGTCGCTTCGATGTTCTGCATTTTCAGTCCCATATCAACATACCTGAGAAAGCAATGCTGAGGTACACTGACAGCGTAAACCGGGTAACCCAGCCGTTGAGCGACAGAAAGATAGAGCAGGGGCATGCTGACACATGATCCTTTGCGGGTGTCGAGAATCCCATTTATGTATCTGTTCCGGATGTCTTTGACATAAGGATCGTCCAGATCGTACCCCATGCCGAATATCTTGTAGAGGTACGTGTTTAAAGCTCTCACCCTGTAATCAGGATCTTGACTCCCTCTCGTAAGCTTCTTGACCTCAGCGACGATTCCGTCAATCCTTGCGGAGTAAGCATCAATATCTACTTCCGGAAAGACTTCCTGAGCCAGGACAAGAGCTGCTCTCCCGATATCGATTTCACTTTCCGACAGTTCGGAAAGAGCTTTCACATCTGATTTGGTGGCAGAAAATGAGGGAGAGGCAAGAAGCAATGATGCAGCAAGAAAGATGCAAACGACGTTCATGTTCCTCCTTTCGCTTCAGGCGCGATAGTACGCGCACGCTAACGGGGCGAGCTGAGCTGCGAGGGCACGCAGCCTGCTGGAGCGCGCAGCGCTCATGCAGGCAAGTGCCATCGCCAGCTCCAGCGATTGTTCGGAAGGCCGCCTTGGCGGC
>JBFMGN010000444.1:0-3865 GCA_040752435.1 Spirochaetota bacterium | reverse complement strand
AGGATGGCTTTTAAAATAAAACATGTCTTAATCATTTTGGTTACAGGCTATTTCTCAAGAATAGTCCTTTAGTTGCCTGTATACAAAATCGACTAGATCCTGATCAACCTGGCCGCCGGCTCCTTTAAAACGTTCGGCGATCTCATTCTTTGAGAAAATACCATCCTGTATGAGGATGGGTGTCATTTTGGACTGGCCGGGGATTTCGCCGTCATCAATTTTATGGTGCCGGTAACCGTGATCCTCATCCCATGTTACTGCCCGTTCATTACCAAACTTATCGTAGCAGAGCTGAAAACCGTATATTTTTCCATCTTCCGTATACCAGACGATAAGGTCGAAAAAATCATCCTTAAACCAACGCCGGTACCCTTCTCCCTTAATCTGCCGAACATCTTTAAACTCAACCAGCATTACATCCTCCTTTAACCGCCAGGAAACCCTTCGTGATTATAGTATATCACAAGTCGTCAAAACATGCGCTTTCGCAGAAATAAAAGCGCACTGAATACCGATAGAACCGCCGATAGGGCGAGAATTACCACGAAAGCCAGGGGAGAACGCTGCAGCGGTAAATTGATATTCATCCCATAGATACTGGCCAGCAGGGTCGGAAGCATCAGAATAATAGATATAGCGGTGAGGCGTTTCATGACGACATTCAGATTATTGGAAATGACCGAAGCGAAGGCATCCATAAAAAAAAGCGTACCGGCGGGTTAACATCAGGCTTCCACCTTAAGTATATTTATAATATACGCGGTTAAAGAAATTTGATCGCGGACTTAAAAAAATGGATTTGTCCGCCGCTCCGAAAATATTACCGATAAGCCGAATTCAGCCTGTTAATCTTTTCCAGGTTGTCTTAACTATTTATTCCTCCCAACCAGACCGAACAAAACATCACCGGGGATTATATTCCGGTATACTGGTGGAAACGGGTTTAACGTCCGGGAATTCCAGCCTCCGTCAGGCCGACATTGCCAAGAGAATGATGGTTGAAAAGCTTCGCCGTATCGATTCGGAGGTCAAAGCGCATGAACAAGCCCATATTGCCCGTCTCGGTTCTTACGCCAACGACTAAACCTTTTTAACGACCAGGACGGAATTTTTCCCTCCGAATCCAAAGGAATTTTTCATTACTACCCTGACATTATGCTCCCTCGCCTCGTTGGGTACATAGTCAAGATCGCACTCAGGATCCGGTGTCCTGTAATTGATGGTGGGTAAAACAATCCCTTTCTCCATCCCCAGGAGGCTGCCGATAAGCTCAACACTGCCGGCCGCTCCAATTAAATGTCCGATCATTGATTTGATCCCGCTTACAGGTATCTTTTTTGCCTGATTGTTAAAAACAGTTTTTATTACCAGGGTCTCGGTTTTATCATTTAAAGGAGTAGAAGTCCCATGAGCATTGATAGAGTCGATCTCCTCCAGTGTAACCTTGGCCTTTTTCAAGGCGTTCTCCACCGCCTTGACTGCATATCTTCCGTCCGGTGGAGGGGCGGTCATGTGGAAACCATCGCAGGTCATAGCGTGCCCAACGATTTCAGCATAAATATGTGCCCCTCGTTTTTTTGCGTACTCGTATTCTTCCAGGACCAATAGGCCCGCTCCTTCTCCCATGACGAATCCGTTTCGGGTTGCATCGAAAGGCCTGCAGGCAGTTTGAGGACTTTCATTGTAGGTTGATAACGCCTTTATCAGGCAGAAGGCAGCCATTATAGCTTCACAAATCGGCGCATCACTGCCGCCGGCTATAACATAATCCATCTCACCGCTCTGTATTTTAGCGTAGCCTATTCCGATTGCATCCAGTCCTGATGAGCAGGCTGTAGCCACTGCAAAACTGGGTCCATGAAGACTGAGTTCTATGGCGGTCTGCCCGGCACAGGCGTCGGGAAATGCATTAAGAGCCGAGAGCATATTGATCTTCATCGGCCCTTTTTTATGGACTATCTCGTCCTGTTCGAGCAGATATTTATGTCCGCCGACTGCAGTTCCGATTATTATTCCAAGCTTTTCCGCGATTTCCTCTTTTTGATATTCAAGACCAGAATCTTTAAGGGCTTGTTTTGACGCTATTATTGAAAAGAAAGCGGTTCGGTCTATTCTTCTAACCTTTTTATCATCGATCCAGGGGGAGGTATCAAACGCCTTAATCTCTCCCCCGATTTTTACGGGGATTCTGGATGTATCGAAAGATTCGATCATAGAAATGCCGGTTTTGCCCGATACTAAAGAAGACCAAAAGGCTTCTTTGCCTATTCCAATGGGGGATACAACCCCAATACCGGTAATCACAACTCTTCTGTCACTCATAAAATTTAAGGTTCCCTCATTCTTTTATTTTTGCATCTTTCATTTTGTATAATAATTTTATCATACTGTAAAGTATTATCATAGTTATACTGCTTTTGTCTACTTTGTTTTCAAAAGTTTCAGCCACACCAACGACGGAATTACAGAAGATGTGAAGTACGAGTTTACCGTTACTTCTCTATTCCCAGTTTGAACTTGAAGGAACGGAGTGTATTTTTCATAAGCATGGTTATTGTCATAGGGCCGACGCCGCCGGGTACCGGTGTAATATAACCTGCAATTTCAGAGGCTGCTTCAAAATCAACATCACCCTTTAAAATCGCGACAGATTTTCCGGTTTTTTCATCAACCTTTTCGCCTACCCTATTGACCCCGACATCGATAACACAGGCCCCTGGCTTTATCCATTCCGGCTTCACCAGGCCGGGTACGCCTGCCGCAACAATAAGAATATCCGCTCTCTGGCAGTGAAATGCCAAATCTTTCGTTCCGGTATGTACCACTGTTACCGTGGAGTTAGCCCCTGGACCTTTTTGGAGCATCATATTCGCAATAGGTTTGCCGACAATGTTGGAGCGTCCAACCACGACCAGCTCGGCGCCGGACGTTTCCACACCGGAACGTACAATAAGTTCTTGAATACCTGCCGGTGTACAGGGCGGAAATTTCACCTCGGAGCCGCCGATCATAAGCCGGCCAACGTTTATTGGATGGAAACCGTCCACATCTTTATCGGGATCGACGGCATTTAATATCTTTTTTTCGTCGATATGTTTCGGTAACGGCAGTTGTATCAGAATTCCATGGATTGAATCGTCTTTATTGTATTTATCGATAAGAGCAAGCAACTTTTCTTCAGAAATATCAGCCGGCTGATTATCCTGTACTTCCTTAAATCCGACACGATGGGCCGTTTTAATTTTCAAAGTAACATACGAAATGGAGGCCGGATTCTCCCCCACCAGGATCGTTACAAGCCCCGGAACAACACCGTATTTTTCTTTGAGACGGGTAACTTCCGCTGTAATTTCTTCCAGAATTTCTTCGCGTATTTCCGATCCCTTTATTAGTTTCGCTGACATCTATTACTCCTTTTTTGAATTGTTAACCGGCCCGGTGGCTATGTCAAGCATTTCTTTATAAAAGGTGAGTCTCCGGTTTAAGCTCAATAATATCTTTTTCCAAATCAATCGGTTCTTCCGGCCGTATGAAGGCGATGATATGTCTGGCGGGATTATGAAGCTGCACATAACGCCCATCCGCCCTTAAGTTATAACGCCCCAAAACCGGTCTATGCCCGCCGAAATAGACAGCGTTGTCAAGTTCGACCGGCTTTAGATAATGCTTAAGCATTTGTATGACACTTCCCTTCTCCGCCGCATTGTCCGCCGTCCATGTCAGGGCATAAATAACCGCCGGATTTTTCTGGTATTCAATAACTTCATCTTTTGTACACAGCCTTTGAGGTTCGGCGTGGGAAACAAGAAAGTTCCTGCCAACGGCCAGAACCGGGAGTTTCTTTTCAAAAGCATAATATTCATTC
>JBFMGN010000443.1:0-3867 GCA_040752435.1 Spirochaetota bacterium | reverse complement strand
ATGCGAGTAGTTTTACCGGGTTTGATGAAAGAGCCTCTATTTCGGTTTCTTCTCTTTGTCTTTTAACATCGGTTTTTAAGCCATGGGATGCTTTTTTATTCCGTTTCCCTAACAGGATATAAAATACTACGCCGAATATGCTGACCGGAATAGACAATCCGAGAAACGCGCCGCGCCATCCAAGCAAAGAGGCTATACCGACACCGACAAGGGGGGAAAGAAAATGGCTGGCACTGCCGCCGATTACATGGAGCCCGAGAGCTTTACCCTGGTTTCGTTTTTCAACGGAGGAGGAGATAAGGGGAGCAGCCGAAGGATGATAACCCCCGCCTGCCAGACCCATCAATACCAGGCACATAACCAGGATCGTGTAGTTTTGAGAAAGACCTGCCAGGGCGCCCGCCAGTCCAACACCTGTAATACCGATTGTGATAACCGTACGGGAGCTTAAGCGGTCCGCCACCCACCCGGCCGGGAGTTGTCCCAGGCCGTATGAAAGGGTAAAAGCGGAAACAACAAAACCCGCTTTAGTATAATTCAGCGAATATTCGTTCCTCATAAATGGAAGGAGGGGAGTAATTAAAGCAGTCATAATATGATGACTGAAATGAGCAAAAATATAAAGGGGAATAAAACTTAAAAAAAATGCACGGGCTTTACTTTTCAACAGGTTCATAATACTTAATAAATAATGATTTATATAGTAGCAATTGGGGTTTCTGTATGTCTATATTAAACACAGAGATGATGGAAGTGGAGAGTATCTTAATTTTTAAAAGTTTAGGGTGAAATAACTCTTCAGGTGAAGAAGCATAAGGAGCGGACTATGGGGATATTCAAGGCATATGATATCCGTGGAATTTATAATAAGGATTTTGACAGGGAGGTTGTATACAGGATAGGTTATTTTCTTCCCGGCCTGCTTAAAGCCGATAGAGTGCTGGTTGGCTGTGATGCCCGGTTATCATCTCCGGAAATTTTTGAATATCTTTCCAGGGGTATAAACGACAGCGGCGCCGATGTATACTCGGTGGGTTATGCCACCACCCCGATGATCTACTTTCTGACTGTCAGTCATAATTTTGACGCATCGGTTCAGATAACCGCATCGCATAATCCGAAGGAGTACAACGGTTTAAAAATCTCCAGGAGGGCAGCGCTCCCCGTTGGATACGAAACGGGACTGGCGCAGCTTGAAAAACTGGTACTGGAAGGAACGATGGCCGATACAATCGCACCGGGGAAGATCATAAAGTTTGATGCCCGTAAGGAATATATAGATTTTTTGAAAAAATATGCTTTGGATACCGGTTCCCTTTCTATCGGTATAGACTGCTCCAACGGAATGGCTTCTATTCTTATAAAGGATATTCTTGGCAGCCGGCCGGTTTATATCTGTGATACCCTCGACGGTTCATTCCCGAATCATGAACCCAATCCCCTGGAAGAAAAAAATCTAACGGATTTAAAAAAACTTGTATCACGTGAACATCTTGACTTGGGGATAATCTACGATGGGGACGCCGACAGGGTAATGTTCGTGGATGAAAAGAGTAGATTCATTTCCCCAGACCTTATTATCGCGGTATTGGGACACTATTACCTTAAAAAGGAAAAAGGGTATGTAATCCATGACATCCGCACATCAAAAGCCGTCTCAGAATATATTAAAAAACTCGGGGGAACGCCCTACATGTGGAAAGTAGGGCATGCCTTCGCCAAACTAAAAATGCGGGAACTTAACGCCATATATGGAGGGGAACTTGCCGGACATTATTACCTGCGCGATTTCTTCAATTGCGATTCCGGTATTTTGGCAAGCCTGATACTGCTGCAGGTTATGGTCGAATTAAAGAAAGCCGGTTCAACACTTTCCGCCCTGATCGATTCCATTGCGAAATATGCCTATTCCGGGGAGATAAATTTCCGGATAGAAAAAAACCAGGCGGCGATGGAGGCCCTTAAAGCTCACTTCTCAGCGAATGAGATGCCGGGCGCCGTTCATGATTTTGACGGTTACCGCCTGGAGTTCAAAAACTGGTGGTTTAATGTCAGACCTTCCAATACCGAGCCGTACCTGCGCCTGGTGATCGAGGCCCGCGATCCCGATATGCTTGAAGAGAAATTAGCGGCCGCCAGGGACATCCTCGTGGACTTTGCCTTATAAAAGTAGTTCTTCATTGTAATTTTGTATTTTCCCAATGCCTTTACCTGCACGCCTGGTTACCTGAACTGGTTTTATAGGTTTTTACCGAATATCCGGTAAGTTCTGTAATGCCAGGCACCCCAGTTGTTAAGGAGATTTATCAAATCAAGGTTATCTTCAAGTATCCATGAAAACTCCGCGCCTTTAAGCCCGAGTTTAACGCCCCGGGTATATGTTTCATATACGAACATGGCATCAATACCTTTATCACGAAATTTTTGTAATACACCAAAGGCAGCGATTCTTATAACATCCACTTTGTTTTTACCTGCGAGAAGCTTGAAAATTCCGAATGGAAAAAGCCGTCCGTTCATCTTTATAAAGACCTGATTCATATCGGGGATCGGCAATGAAAAACCGGCGGGTTCCCCATCAACTTCTGCCAGAAGTACAAGTTCAGGTTTAATAATCAGCTTCAGATCCTTCGCCAGATGTTCGAACTCTTCTTTCTCCCACGGGACAAATCCCCAGTTGCCGCTCCAGGCATCATTCCAGATATACCGTATTGTTTCTACAATTTTTTGGAATTCTTTCAAGTCTATTTTACTAAGAGTTATTTTCTCGCGTTTTTTTACCATCTCCGTCACGCGCCTGATTTTATCGGATATGGGCAGAGACTGATCCATCCGGTAGCAGAATAGATCCTTTTCTTTCCCGTAACCGGCTTTATTGCATAGATTGATATAGTAAGGAGGGTTATAGCCCATCTGAATAATGGGCGGATGGTCATAATCGTCGATATGAAAACCAAGGATATGGTTCGTATTCGGATTTATAGGACCGATTATCTTATTCATAGTTCGTGCCCGCACCCAGCCTTCTGCGGTTTCCAAAAGGGCTTTTGCAACAGCTTCATCATCCACCGCTTCCAGGAATCCGAAAAATCCGGTCTTGGATTCATGATATCTATTAAAATTTTTATCTATTATGGCGGATATTCTTCCGACAATCTCACCCTCTTTATAGGCAAGATAGTTCTCCATCTCGGCGTATTCAAAAAACGGATTCTTTTCACGATTGAATTGGGCTTTTTCATCCACAAGGAGGGGTGGAACCCAATTTTCATATCTGGCAGCACCCCGGTAGATTTTCCATGGAAACAGGATAAATTTTTTGAGTTCCTTTTTGTTTGATACCGGCTTAACTGAGATTGCTCCTCCCATAAGACTTCTCCTCATTTATAAAACAGCTAATCTGTTATATCAAAGAAAAACAAAACAAACAATGGATTAAAGGTTTACTCTTAAAGAATTCGGGTCCGGGATAGGTGCTGACAGTTCGCGTAGTGGCAATTTAACCGTAAAACATGTTCGCTCACCGGGGTTGCTTTCAAATGTTATGACGCCGTTATGGGCTTCAGCAATATGTTGACAGATTGAAAGTCCTAAACCTGTATTCTTTTTTGTCATTTTAGTACTGAAAAAGGGGGTGAAGATTTCTTCCTGGATTTCCAACGGTATACCATAACCGCTATCGATAATTGATACCTCTGCATAACCTTTTTTTAAATCCTTTTTAAGTATAATTTCTAGGATGCCGTGATCCAGGAGTGCTTCAATACCGTTCATCATTAAGTTTATGAAAAGCTGCTTCAGTTTGTTTTCGTTTCCCCGGATCAAAATTTCTTCGTTAGGAAATATCTTTTTTACCGCTATCTGTTT
>JBFMGN010000442.1:0-3870 GCA_040752435.1 Spirochaetota bacterium | reverse complement strand
ATCAGCAACGCCGGTAGAATGAGCAAAAAGGCAAATAACCCTTCATTTTTTTCCAGCCGGCTGCTTAAACTAAGTCGGGTGTTTTTCATACTGCGGTAAAGTTTCCGCCTTCTGGTTTCATATTGTAGAAGCGGGACATCCCTCTGTAAACCTTTATGGTGGATGTCCCGCTTTTTTATCGTTTATAAATTTATCTTAACAGCCTACCAGCCCAGCAGAGCATTACATTTGTTGTTGGCGTCGGTTAGAGCCTGCCTGGAATCTTTGTTATTGACAAGGGCATTCTGGATTTCCGTCGAGATAATATCTGAGCATTGGGTGTATTGAGGTATTGCCGGCCTGTAATAACAGTTCTTGGCTGACTGGAAAATAACATCCAGGGGAAGGACCTTCTTTACTTCTGGATCGTCGAAGAGTTCTTTTAATACAGGGGTCATTCCTTCCTGAACGGCTCTCATTTTCTGGACTTTATTTGTCTGCAGGTATTTGATGAATTTCTTAGCCGCATCTTTATGCTGAGACGGGGAGGGAACTGCCAGGTATTCATGGCCTTCAATAGAACCCGACAATCCTTCCTTTATCCCGGGCATATTGGCGGCGTTTATTTTACCGGCATACTGGGTCTGTTCGGGATTCTTGAACGCTATCTGCATCATATCCCAGTTTACGAACATGGCGGCATGGCCTTTCCCGAAGAGGTCGGCAATTTGCTGCTGGTAGTATGTCGGGGAACCCGGATCCATTATTCCATCGGCCAGCATTTTTTTAAGGAAATCCAGGGCTTTAACACCTTCGGGGCTGTCTAAAAGCCATTTAACCCTATTGCCCTGCCATTCACTTATTTTAGCACCGGCAGATTTCGCCCATCGGAAGTATGCAGTTGTTACATATTCACCGGGTCCTAAAGAATCGGTATACGCGTAGGTATCCTTCGACTGGAGTTTCTTTCCATACGCAACAAGTTCATCCCACGTCTTTGGAGGCCTGGTCGGATCAAGACCTGCATTTTTAAACATTTCGGTGTTATAGAACATAATTGTCCACGAAGCCATGAGAGGAGCAGCATACACTTTCCCGTCGATAGTTACGGAGTCGATCATGCCTTCCATGAATTTCCCTTTTTCGGCAGTCGGGAACATATCCGAAATGTCAGCATACTTGCCGCTGGGTACGTATTCGGGCAGCATGAAAGAGCCGCAGTCAACAATATCATACGTAGGTTCGTTGGCGGTTAACGCAACCGACTGCTTCTGAACCATGGCATCCCATTCAACCTCGATCAGGTTTACTTTAATGCCGGTATCGGCGGTGAACTCTTCCGCTCTCTTACCCATATTCTTACCGGCTGCGTCAATTCCAAAGAGAGCAGTGATCGTTTCCGGTTTGGCTTCTGCCTTTTTCTCCTGGGTTCCACCTGCGAAGGCGGAGAAAGAACTAAAGACAAGGAGAGTAATCAGCAGAAAGACGAAAAATAATCTTTTCATCGAAATCCTCCTTAAAAATAAATTTTAAGAGCAACGCTCTTTAATTACCTCACATACTCATACCAGTAACCCCTGATTTTCGGCGAAGTCCATTGCGGCGTCAGCCGCAATGGGGTACTCGATATTTTTTCCAGGCCTCGATGAACTTGTAGGTGTTCTTCCAGGCCTGTTCGGTATTTTCCCTTACATTATCAACCGGCGAGAGTATGAACCCACTGTTTCCCCCAAGCTCTATTGCCGCTTTAACGGCTTCTTCGGTTTCCCCTTCTGTTCCAAGTTCAATCGTAATTGCGCCGCTCACACCTCCCCACAGGGCCTTCCTTCTTTCAGCAAACCGCTTTTTTACTGTGTGGATTTCCGTACCTTTCCCCTGTGAAGGGTCAAGGCCGATAAGAACATCGATATTCGAATCAAGTATATCGTCCAGTAAAGGCAGAAAAGCGCTGGTTATTATATAGCCGAACTTCTTCCCCGCCTGGTGCACCAATTCCGCTTCTTTTTTTATTGTCGGTGCGATAATTTCCCTGTACGCCGCCGGCGTCCAGAACTCCGTCGTCTCGTACCACGCCCGCCGTATTATTATATCAGGGTCGGTTACATCCAGATAAACCTCGATCTGCTTCATGTTCCATTTATGGAGAATCTCCGCGTAGGTTTTTATTATTTCTGGTTTCGTAACTGATAAGACCATTATTTCTTCATACCCGGAAAGCCATGCCATTGCATCTGCCCCCATTACTCCAGGATCAACTTGCTTCCTATGGTTATCAGAGCCTTTCCACCCGCCGGCCAAAAGAAGCCCATGCTTATCTGCAACCCGGCGAGCCTCCCTGGATGTTGCTTTAAGTTCCTGTATATTTTCATCTTTAAATGGGCCGAATAGATAAGGAAGTTTTTCCAGGTCCTTTTCCGGCTTGACGAGGATTTCTTCCGCCCGTGGGACAATCCAGTCATTCATCAGGGGAAAGTCATTTTCCGTCGGCCATCCTTCCCGTCGGCGTACCCGGGCGTTAAGCGGTCCCTGGGGGGTATCAATCCGCCGGCAGAAATATTTAACGTTATTACTTTCTTCTACCCACTGCGTATACCGTGTATCCGGATGCAGGGAGGGTTCCAGATACCCCACATGGGCAAAAGCGTCAAGACCCAACTCGACTTGTTTTTCTACAAATTCGCTTTCAGTTTCACATTTATCGTACAGGTTGAAAAAAAGCATAAAAGAGCAGGGAACATAATCTACTTTTCTGCATTCAATGGCAGCTAACATTCTTTCTTTTGAAGTCATTTCCGGTCCTCTTTATGTTTGCCTGCAAGCATGATTGTTAATTAACCTTACTTTCTATTATTATACAACAAGTTGGCCTTGTCAAGATTTAGTTAATTTTGTATAAGATGCTTTCTTGCACTCTACCGATTGTATGGCAAACTTATTTTTATTGACAAGTTAGTTAATTAAGTTTACTATTTATTCTAAGCTAATAAATTATCTTTGTCAAGCAATGAATAGATCCGAAAAATGAGGGATTTAAGGAAGCAATCCCAGGCTAACGTTAAATACAACAATCTCCAATTATGTCTTCAGACAATTATTCAGAATGAACCTTTGTCCCGGGCGGATATTGTAAGGATCACCCACATATCAAAACCGACAGTTTCAAATCTTATTGATGCATTGATAGCCAAAAAGATAGTGTATGAGATCGGCACGGGAAAATCCCTGGGCGGGCGAAAGCCCATTCTGCTGAAATTCAACAGTGAAAAGAAGCTGTTGCTTGCATTTGAAATGGGCAGATCCGGGTACAGAATCGCCCTTTCGGATTTAAAGGGAAAGATTTTAAAAAAGGCTGATGATGAGTTTGAAAACGAGAAGGATGCGCGGAGTAGAAGTCTGACAATTAAGAATGCGCTTTTAAAGTTTTTACAGGAGGCCGATGTCAATCGGAAATCGCTTTTAAAGGTTATCTGTATTGCCCCCGGTATATACCCGGGACGGAAGAAAGAACCCACAATGGCTTACGGGTATAAGGGGTTGACTGAGAACGATGTTAAAGAATACTTCTACGACGTCTTTAAACAAGAAGTGGTGTTGAATCACTCCACCAAGCTTTCTCTTTTAGGAGAAAAGATGGCTGGGAAAGCTAAAGGTTACCGGACGGTGGTCTATTTTGATTTTGCCTACGGACTTGCCTGCGCCCTCATGATAGACGGGAATATATACTACGGCCATGATAATTCCTCGGGGGAGATAGGCTATTTCTACTCATCGCTCGAAGAGTTTAATACAAACAAAATACGTCCCTACGATTTCGGTATGCTGGAGAGTAAAATCTCGGGGAAAGCCATTCAGGAAATTGCATTAAAAGAAGTAAAGAGAAATAAAAGCTCC
>JBFMGN010000441.1:0-3874 GCA_040752435.1 Spirochaetota bacterium | reverse complement strand
CTTACGATTAAAAAAGCAGGGTACTACGGAGAAACACAGTGGATCAGGATAAAAGCCGATACAAAACTGCGGTTGGAAATGGTGCTTACCAAAATTACAGGTTTCCTGAACTTACAGGTACAGCCGGCAGGGGCTGCGATAACTGTGGATGATGCAAGCGTAAATGCCGGCGTTACCGAGTTACCTGTTGGTACGCACCATCTTGCAGCCCGGTTATTCGGCTATGAGGAGTGGAGACAGACGGTCCTTATAACGGAGAAAGCGACCACCGAGGTTGCGGCTGCCCTGAAAGAGGCGGTTTTTAATGTACGAAACCTGCATGTTTCACGGCAGATCTTTAATCCCACTAATCCAGGAACCCTCGGGCAAACGATAGTAAGCTTTGAAGTCACCACCTTTGGTGAGGCAACTGCTTTTATCTATGATCGCAGCCAGCAAGCGGTTTTTCAGTATTATTTTCCTTCCTTTACAACCTGGGATCAATCTTTCAACTGGGATGGAAAGGATAACAGGGGAACCCTCCTGGATGACGGAGAGTACAGAGTGGTCATAAACGCCGGCGGTAAAAACAACCCCCAACGGATTACGCAAGAAGTTTCGGTTAGTATCGATCGGTCAGCCGTCATATCCTTTAGACCTGTATGGAGCGGCAACTCGGGGATGTTATATTCAGGCACACCTGATGTCCTTCCGAAGGGTAACTTTCAGGTTTCCTCTCTTTTCCTTGGACATATGGAGCGTATGGATAACGATCTGGCGGCCCGCTTCCCCGTTCAGGTAGGTTTTCGTTTTTCACCGGTATCAAGGGTAGAAGTCGATGCCCAGGCCACAGCCATTATCCAGAGTACCGGTCATACACCCTATTCTCTGGGATTGGCAGGCAAGTTCCTGATCTTAAAGAAAAACGGAGTATTAAGCTTCTCTACCGCCTTTACTGCCAAGGGTACTTATTTAAAAGGCGAAACTTTTGACAGTCTGACAAATTTCACCGGTTTCTCCCTGGGCGCTCCCCTTCAGCTTACATGGGGGGCATTTAACATCATTTTTATGCCTGAGGTTACTCTTTCACCCAACCGGATTTCTTATGACCGGGAATACAGTACATCCCTGTATATCTGGGGATACGGCCGGGCCGGGATACTCCTGGATTTCAAAGCCGTGACTACCGGTCTTTCCGGTAGTGTACGTACAATACCTTTTACAGAAGGCTTCGCCCTCCAGTTTCCGCTTGCTGTAGGGTACGAACTGCATTTCATTATCCCTGATACCCAGGCAGTGGTAACAGCCGGTATAGCCGGTGAATTCGATTCGGAAAAAAATTTTTATATTATGGCGGGGGTCGGCATAGGCCTTTTAAACTAGACAATCACTGAATGATCATGATCAATTGGTAAAACTGATACGCCGCTGTTTTTCAACATTTCGATAAACTCACTTTCCGTTACGATGTGTATTCCCAGCGCACCCGCTTTCTGCAATTTGCTGCCCGCCCCGCTGCCTGCCAGGAGATGGGTAGTTTTGCCCGTAATAGAGCTTACGGTGCGTCCGCCATGCTTTTTTACCAGGTCCATCGCCCGCGAACGGGGATTGAAATATTCAAAGCTGCCTGTCACACACCATGTTTGGCCGGTAAATATCTGTTCACCTTCTAAGACAGTTTCTCCTTTTTCTTCCGAAAAAGAGAGCCCCGCTGCCTTAAGCTTTGTAACCATGGCTTTAAGCCCCGGATCATTGAACTCTTCAATCAAAGTCCACGCCGTTTTCTCCCCAATCCCAGGAATGGCGAGCAGGGATTCTATGTCTTTTTTCCGGGCTGCTTCAAAAAGAGCCTGAATATCGGTAAAGCCTGCCTCCAAAAGCAGTTCCGCCGCTTTCTGGCCGAGCTCAGGAATTCCAAGGGACTGGAGCACAATTCTAAAGGGTTTACTTTTGCTTTTCTCCACCCCGGCTTTAATCAAGGAGATCTTTTTTGGTCCGAACCCTGCATGCTCCAGCAGGTTATCGTAGTTACAGGTATAGATATCCGGTATATCCTTTATCAAACCGATTTTCATAAGTACATCTATCGTTTCGGGCCCTAAATTCTCTATATCCATCTGGCCTGTTCCGATAAAAAAGAGAATCCTGCCCTTAACCTGGGCGGGGCACTCTTTATTGAGGCAAAAATGGTGGGCACCTTTAACAGTGAGCCCTTTTCCACACGCGGGACATATTAAGGGCATCTGCCAAACCGCAGCCGAGTTCTCACCCTTTTCTATAACACGCTCCATTGCGGGTATAACATCCCCCCGTTTGGATACGGCCACAGTGTCCCCGGGCGCGGCCTCCAGCATGCTTATATAGTCCTGATTATGGAGAGTTACGTTTGAGACGACCGAACCGCCTATGGTCACCGGCTCCACCCGCGCAACGGGGGTTATCCTGCCTGTTCTCCCTACCTGGATATCGATCTCTTTGATCTTCGTAACGCCTTGCGGGGCGTCGAATTTATATGCTACTGCCCAGCGTGGGTGATGCCCCGTATAACCCAGTCTATCCCGCACCGCTATTTCATTTACCTTTATTACCAGCCCGTCGATTTCATAATCAAGATCTTTTCTTTTCTCTGCCGCCTGGAGAATATATTCCGGCATATCCCTGAAAGTACCGAAAACCCACCCCGGATGCCGCTTAATCATTTGTACGGAGAACCCTATAGAAGAAAAACATCCGATTCTCCGGTTAAGCCTGAACCCAGAGTTTTCAAGTTCTTCGAGAATTTCAATGTGGGAGGCCAAAGTCGTACTGAAGAAGCCTTCATATACAAAAATATCCAGAGGCACAGTTGCGACTTCCGCGCTTTTAAGCCTTCGCAAGGTGCCGGCTGCAAGGTTGCGTGGATTAGCATAGGGCATTTCCATACGTGAGTTTATAGCCTGGAATTTTGTGACCGGTAGATAGATCTCTCCCCTGGCTACAACATCCAGGCGTGTAAGCAAACGGAGAGGCACTGAACCAATGGTCTTGACATTGGCCGTGACATCATTTCCCACGAGTCCGTTGCCCCTTGTAACAGCCCGTACAAGTACCCCTTGCTCGTAATAGAGAACGATCGATACCCCGTCAATTTTTTCTTCCACGGTGAAGCTGAGATCTGTTTTAGCGTTAACCGTTGTTTTACGAATCCAGGCCAGGACTTCATCGGGAGTATACGATTTATCGAGACTTAAGACCGGAATCGTGTGCCTGACTTCCGGGAGCTCGGCCGAGAGGTCTGACCCCACCCTTAAGGTCGGAGAATCGGGCCGGCCTAGTTCGGGATGCTCCCGTTCCAGGGCGAGGAGCCGATCGAATAGTCTGTCATATTCCAAGTCCGGGACGGTAGGCGCGTTCAATACATAATACTCATACTGGTAACGCAGCAGCTTTTCCGAAAGCTCCCTGATCTCTGAGGCAGCCTCCTTTAAGGGCGTCATTTTTCTCTCTTTCAATCTCCGGCACGAATAAAGGCGTCCTTGAATCCTTTTGCCCGGAAGTTATAGAGAAGACTTCCGCTTTCATCCTGGTTTACAGGACCGATCAAAACCCTGTAGAGCGGTTTTTCCGGTTTCCCGGACTCATAGAGCGTGACGGGGTAAATCGCTAAAAAAGAATCTTTCAAGGCCTGGGCAAGGCGGAGATCAGAATAGGCTCCAAGCTGGATGTAAAACGCGTCTGCAAGGGAAGTAGTAACGCCTTTAAGCGCTGGAGGCTTACCAATCGCGCTTGATTCTGCTTTTGTGTTTTCCGGTGCTTTAGACCATCTCAAGCCCGGGATAGGACTTTCCTTGACCGCGAGTTTATCAGCCGCCGGCGGTCTTGGTTCCGCCTCTTCAAGTACAATTTCCACTTCTTT
>JBFMGN010000440.1:0-3880 GCA_040752435.1 Spirochaetota bacterium | reverse complement strand
ACAAGCACTATCGGTCTATTATTCACGGATAAATTTGTGAGGTCTTCTAAGGCTGGAGGTTGAGAATGTTTTTTACCCTTTCGAAAGTAATTCCACCTTTTTTGTATCCCCTGCCGCTGGTTGTTCTGGCCATGATCGGGGTATTGATTTTTTATCGGTATAAGTTTTCAAGAATAGTCCTGTTAATCGTTACCGGTAGCCTGTATGTTAACAGCATTCCTCTCTGCGAAAAGGCGCTTTTTGCCCTTCTGGAAACCCCGCCTCTCTTAAGTGCGCAGCTTAAGGAACATTACGAGGCGGTAATTGTTCTGGCAGGTATGGTGGACATCGAGAATACAACGGAAGAACGGACTGAATATGGCGATGGTACCGATCGGATTCTTACCGGTCTGGGATTTGTAAAGCAGGGCAGGGCAGACCGCCTTATCATATCCGGGGGCAGCGGAAGTATTTTTGAACAGGATAAAAAAGAGGCTCTTTATTTGAAGAAGCTTGCATTGCAGTACGGCCTTTCGGATAAACAAATTCTTGTGGAAAAGGATTCCCGGAATACCTATGAAAGTGCGAGGTATTGCGCCGACCTTATCCGAAAGGCTGGTTTCAAAAAACTTCTTCTAATAACCTCGGCGTACCACATGCCCAGAGCACTAGGCTGTTTTGAAAAGCAGGGTCTTGTACCGGACATCTATCCGGTTGACTATCAATCGGAAGAATTACATTTCCCGTTTTTGCTTATTCCCTCAGCAAATGCTCTTTCTCAAATAAGTTTAGGATGGCGGGAAAGTATAGGGCGCCTCATCTATAAAATTCAGGGATATATATGATAAGAAACGGGTAAAATAGGAAATAGTATTTGCTTCTCCGTAAAAAGAGAGTTCTTTTAACTTTTCTTTTGTTAGAGGCAATTTCAAAAATCAGAATTTATTAGCCCCCTTCGAGGGCGAGAAGCTAGGGCAAGCATATGGGGTAGCCACGGAAACACACGGAATTACACGGAAATATTTTAAATATTTACAATACAGAGAAATAAAAAACTTCTTATATTCCGTGTTTTTCCGCGTGCTTCCGTGGCTTACTATTTTCGTAAAAGCCTCTTGTTAAATAAACTTTTAATTAAGGCCACGTAATTGTAATGGTAACATCCGAGGTGGTGGCAGGCGGAGTTGTTGGTGGAGTGCCAGCCGCCTCCTCTATATAAGAAGTTACACTTGTCTGTACGATTCCGCCTCCGCCGGCCGGGGTGGATGGAGTGGTGGTGTAGGGCGATACGTCGGACTGCTTTTTCTTGCTTTCCTCTACCGGTACGGGCAGGCTTACACCAGTCGTTGCGCTTGCTTCTCCGGCGCCTACTTTCCTGGTTTGACCGATTATATTTGAAAAGGTAACTGTTCCGGACAGCCCCTTTATGGTTTCGCCGTCGTATTCAAACTCGGTACCACGGACCGCGGCAGTGGAAATCGAGGATTTAAGCTTGAAATCATGGGTTATGCCTTCCACAGTTTTGACTTTTGCTTTAACCCGCCCAACCTGGAGGTTAAGGCTGGTTGAAGCTGTAGTGTCGGATTTTATAAGCTCCTCCAATTTCATCCTGGTCAGGGCCTTTACAGTTATCTCCGATGTGCTGAGATCCAGTATGGCGCTTGAATCGAATCCGGTTGATATTATCGTACCTTCGGTAATAGTAGTGCCCGGTTTTGCATCCATCCAGTTTCTGCCCGGAGGTTGATAGGTTACTTTACCCGACATTTCCTTAATTGTGGCCTGTTCGGCGGGGAAAATACCGGCAATATATATTAAAAAGACAATGATCAGTGCAACCCAGGTTTTAAATGCTTGTTTCATAGGATCACTCCTTTTTAAAAGGGACTAGAAACTTAAAGAGAGCTCGCCGCGTATCATAAATTGCTGCGGCTGCTGGTCGGCAAGAAAGGCGCCGTCTGTTCCGTTATTGGCAAAAAAGTAACCGCCTGAGACTCCAAGACCAATGTCGGACACCGGCCTGAAGTTAATTATAAGGTCAGCTTCTGTTCCCAGGTACCAGGTGCTGGCGGAGGTGTTGGTACCGGGTTCGGAAATTGGACCGGCGGATGACTTGAAAAAGGGAAGACCTTTCAATAGGATCTGGAAGTTTTTAAGCCAGGCGGCTTGTGCGAAGGAAAAGGGTTTGATTGAATAGCTTACTTCCCCGTAGAAGATGTTGCTTAATTGGGGGGTGAATATCAGGGCGGCCGCAGGCCTGGCAATAGGAAGAAAAGCATGGGCGGATTTATCTGTGTTACCTTCAAAAAAACTGCGGTAATCGCCGTCTCCGCTGGAATATACAAACTTGAGCCCTATTTTCGAGTAAAGAACTTTATCCATGTAGAACCGTAAACCGCCCCCGGTTAGAAAGGCGATAATAGAATCGTATCCTCCCGTAGTCGAGTTGTAGGTTTTGCCGGTTTCCAGGTAGAAAAAAGAATCCCAGTATAACAAGGGCACGATCGTACCGGATATTCCCGCGCCTTCATACTGGCTGTAATATCGTCCTCCCCCTGCGGTAAGATTGGCATCCGGCCTTAGATCCTGCTGGAATATGAAGGAAAACATCAGATCCTGTCTAAGAAAAAGGTCAGGGAACTTAAGCTCAAGCAGGCCTACCAGACGCTTTGCCGCCCACAGTTCGGCCTCATTTAATCTGTCGGCGACATCCGATTTCGACATGATTATCGACGAGGTTGGTTTCTGGAATGAACCGGCATAGCCGAAGGCAGCCTTTACATTTAGAAAAGGCATGCCTAATGCCAACTGTACTCCGTCTATTTTGTTGGCCAGGATATTCGCTGTAAAATCTGAAAAGTACAATCGTCCTAAATCAAAGCTGAACGATGGCCAGGAATTTTTCCTTAAGAGAAACTGTCCTGCGAAATCGAGGGTATCCAGGTCGAAGAGGTAATATCGCTCCAGGGAGAACGTGTAGCTGCCCTGCAGGTCGAAGCGAAGGTGCTTTCCGGCTTCATTAATCCAGAGTGATAGTTTATCCGACTGCGAAACCGGACGGGTGGCGGAAGGAAGTTTTGGGGTTACGAAGCTGGTTGAGTTATCAAGCGTTCCTCCGATATCGAAAGGGTAGGCTGCAATGGAGAAAAACAGGAGGATAAATATGGCGAAAAAGGAGATTTTTCTCTTCTTCATAAGCCCGCCTCCTTAGCCTGAAGCACCCTGCCCAGTATTCGAAGCAGTTCTTCCCCCGATATTTTCCGAAGCCAGCTTGAGTTGCCTGTAATGTAACCCTTGAATGCCAGCTCTTTGGACGCATACCTGGAACCTGGGAAAATTGAGTAAAAGAGCCCGCCCTTCATGTTGTAAGCCTTCATGATGATAAACGCGTACTCCCCCAGGGTAATGGGAGAATCGACGGTTCTGGATGGTTTAACCCAGCCTTTTTCTTGCAAAATTTTCAGGGCCTCTTCGACCGTTGCATTTTCGTCGATCAGTTTTACAGATAGACAAACTATGTACGCCGCCTTTCCAAAAGTCGCTTTTTCTTCTACAATCAATTTATCCATGACTGAATTGAACTGAGCGAAAACCGGAATGTTGTTTGAGGAACAGGCGAAAATAATCAAAAGCAGAATATTGACTTTTTTCATTGGATTTACCTCAAGCCGTTTTATTCTTCTACTAAGTATATGGCAAAAGGAGCAAATTTTGCAAGGAATTTATTGATTTTGCTTTTAATATCTTAAAAGGAGATACCATGAAAAAGATGAGTTTTGATTTTCTTATCCCCTTAATTATATCGATCGTGATCGCGGCAGTAAGTTTCTTCCCAATTTTGGAAATGGCGGAAAGCAGAATCTATGATGTCTTCCTCCATATTAAACCGGGTATAGGGGAG
>JBFMGN010000044.1:0-11390 GCA_040752435.1 Spirochaetota bacterium | reverse complement strand
ATATTAAGACTTCTCTCCAGGATGACCAGGGCTTCCTGTGTCAAAGATCGCCGGTGCTTACGTGCTTCTTCTTTTAGTCTTTGATGTAAGTTTTCAGGTATATTTTTAATTACTAATGCTCCCATATAGATACCTTTTTTTACCAATAATATAGTATTATTATATCATTTTGTCAATAATAAACGGATAGCAGCCTCTCTACAATCCCTTCCCATGATTGTAATTACAGTTCCCACGTCAGAGCCGGGAGAGCAGAAAGTATGGTTAACAAGGGACAACTCTATTCCACAAAACATCGCTACTTTTTATATACTCGCAGGTTGTCCCTTTATCAGAGAGCCTGATGGGAAGTCTTTCTCTCTTCCCGGAGCTGTGCTGTCTCCAGTTTCAGGGTTCTTAAATTGGGAGATCAGAATCCCAATCCGGAACTCTCGGCTGTACCATCCGGATGCGCAAAGTTTAAGTAGAGAGCCAAAGACAAAGCCGTATTACTTGCCTGAATACAGACAGCTTTCGCCCTTCGATAAAAACTCCATTCACGAATTGCTAAAGGCATGGAACTCTGTTGTTTCACAAGCGTTTAGCCCCGGTTCTTCTTTTTAAGCTCTTCCTCTATCCAGCTCAAGTATTCCGGTAGACCGTTTACAACCGGTAGTGCAATTAACTCAGGAACCTCGTAGGAATGTATATTGGGAAGCTCGGTTATTATTTCGTCCACCAGCCTCTTCTCCGTCTTTAAAAAGAGAAGCACCTCGTTTCCGACTGCACCTCCCCCGGCTTGCGTATTTCCCAAATAAGTATTTTCTACCATCCCTATCTTGAAGAAATCAAGGGAAGGATAAATCTCTCTTGGCAATACTGTGGACTACCTGGTTCGGGTGGGCGATGTCCCTTTACGAGTTCAGCTTAAAGAAATGAAATTTACCGATTTCCGTAAAAGGGCCTCGCATGGAAACAACCTGGAATCAACCTACGCACAAGAGGGAGTGACTTATCCTCTGCTATTTTGGAAGAGCGTGAGACGGCTGCATGAAACTAGCGGTTGATTAATTCTCCTTTGCCAAAAGATATGTTTACGAGATCGGCAGCGACAGACTGGATCGTCTCCTACAGGACGCTTCGGAATTGGGTTTCTGCGTCATCTTGGTTCCTGAAATAGTTTCCGCCCTTAACAGGCGCCAGACAGTAGGCAATTTATGGCTGCTGTGAATACAGGTCTTCGAGCTGAATATGTGGGCCAATCAGTCGCTTCAGCCGACGGCTGATCAAAGCCCTTGCGTCACAAAACGTCGGCCAAGTACTTCAACCACAGCAGATGAGGTGATTCGGCAGCCTGCGATTCGTTGTTTACTGATTTTTTAAATAAGTTTAAAATATTAAGCTCGGAGGAGAATTAAATGATACACCTAGAAGCAGAAGAAAGATCGATTGAGATAAGCAGACGAGAGTTTATAAAAAGAGCAATGGCAGGCTTTACTACATTTCTGCTAACAACTGTTGGGTTTTCTGCTAAAGCAATGGGCTCAGATGAAAGGAGGAACTCCCCCGGGCAAAATAAAACCCTGGTATCATTGGTAAAAACTGATGATCGAAAGTTCGGTGTAAAAAGGGCTATTGAGCTTCTCCCTGAACCAGACCTATCGGGGAAAGGCGTTCTCTTAAAGCCAAACTTCAACACTGCCGACCGAGGGATTAATGCCCGCTTCCGTCAACCGCTCCGAATAACGGATTGAAAGATACTGACTTCCGCGATCGCTGTGGTGTACCAGTCCAGCGGAGACCTGACGTGCCCACAATGCCTGCTCTAAAGCATCGAGGGTCAGCCCCGCATTCATGGATACAGCCACGCGCCAGCCAACGATCATTCGAGCGAAGACGTCGATAACGAACGCAACATACACAAATCCCTTCCAGGCAGCCACATAGGTGAAATCCGCCACCCAGAGCTGATCCGGACGGTCGGCTCTAAAATAACGTTTCACCAGATCAAGTGGACATACCGCCTCTTTGTCCGCAACTGTCGTCTTAATTTTTTTACCTCTCACAGCGCCCCGTAGCCCCGTACGGCGCATTAATCGCTCAACAGTACATCTGGTACCCGTATCCCTTCCCGGTTCAATTGACGCCACACTTTTCTTGCTCCGTAGACCTCGAAATTTTCCTCCCAGACCCGCCTGGTTTCATCTCGCAAGAAGGCATCCCGTCCAACCCGCTGCGGCGCGTGTTCAGGATTTGCCTGCCGTGCCTTTTGCTCATAGTAGAGCGACGGAGCGATCGGTAATACTTTACAGATCGGCCCGACCCCGTAGACCTCCCGGTGTTCATCAATAAACGTTACCATTATTTCTGTGGGCGGTCGAGCTCCGCCTGTGCGAAATATGCCGATGCTAAGCGCAGAATTTCGTTCGTTCGTTTGAGCTCACGATTTTCCCGCTCTAACTTTTTGAGCCGCTCACGCTCATCGCCGGTCATCCCCTCACGACGGCCTTGGTCCAATTCAGCCCGGCGGACCCATCTCCTCAAGGTTTCTGCGGTGCAGCCTATTTTGCCTGCGATCGAGCTAATTGCCGCCCATTGCGAGTTATGCTCGCCCTCATGTTCGAATACCAGACGTACCGCCCGTTCTCGAACTTCCTTCGAATACCTGTTTTGCTTTACCATACCATAATCCTCTCATAGTTTTAGGTCTCCGGTAAAGCCGGGGCGGTTCAAAGGCCTCTGACACCTATCTTTGGCATATAGAATCTTAGATTGTATGAGATTACATCGCCCTGGGTTTCAAGCTTCGGCAAGGAGTCTGACCAGGGCGTGTATGGTGCATCGGACTCAGGTGGGTATTGAAGATACCCATCCCTGGCCTTCCAGAAAACATCCAAATAAGAAAAAGCGATGAAGGGTTGAATAGCAAGGTATTGATTGAGGTTGAAATTCCACCCAATCTGAGTTCCGGCAATTAATCCCTGCTGGACGGTGCTATGGTGTTGGGAATAATGCGTCATCACACCATCTCCATTGAGATAATCGGAGTTGCTGAGAATGCCGGGGCTGTCCGAGATCAAGGCTGAAGCAGTTACTTGAAACTCCATGCCAAAGGGGAGGAGTAGGCTAAACGATCCACCCAAGGATATGCTCGGCTTCATTGGCCACAACAGTTCACTCTTGATTACTCCTGATGAATAGACTTGCTCTGAGACTTCGCCGTAGAGAATGCGCGATTGAACGCCGACGGTGAAAATCGCTTTTTGATCCGAAGCATCTTCGGATTGGATTGGAGAACTTGCATGGTTGGCCTCGGATGGGAGAGGAAATACGACAAAGCATAAGAGTATCGATAAAAGTGTTGGCTGCACGATGCAGCGAGAAAAGCCATTACACAAATTCCCTACCACAATTCATGTACAGCCGGTTACAGACGAAAGCGCCACGCGAACTCGATATTTTGGAGTCCAAGCCTGGGGAGGGTGAAAATTGAGGAATGCAGCAATGAAGTCGACAGGGATAACAGCGGGACATTAAATCCAAGGTGAAACAGGAAATGTCCCCTAAACATGAACTCAAAACCAGGTGTCAGGACAAAATTAAAAATTGGACCGACTTTGTGTGGAAGATCCTGGGTACTACCCGGGGGCAATAGTAATTCCTCTTCAAAGGCTGACTCCCATGTTCGGTACTTTGGATTGGTCAGGCTGGTTACGATCTTGGAATCAAGGTACAAGGCAAAACGGTCTTCCCCGAATTGGTACAGGGTGAAGGTTGCCCCTATCGGAATCAGGAAGAAGTTGAACAAACCCTTGTCCCATGAGTAGGCTTTACCAAATAACGGGTCTGCTTCTATCTCCAGGCGCGTCCGCAAGCCAATAGTTTTGGATTCATACCAGCGTATTTGGGCCATGACCGAGGCTGTCAGACTCATGATGTTCGATTGCAGTATGTTGATGATGAGTTGGGGGAAATTGAGTTCGATGCCCAGGGAGAGCCAGGGGAGTATCCCGATCTCTATAAAAGAATTCAAGCCGGGTGAACCCGAGTCGAATCGAGCGACTACATCATGATACTTATATCCTATAAGGTCATGCTCTTCGTCGTTAACAATTAATAATAAAAACTCAACGCCACTGACAGGGTACCAGTAGGTACTGAGATCCACCTCTCCAGGCTTGAGCTGGAATCCCGTTCCGTAGGCGTAGAGCCGGTTACTGCTTGCGAGTATCAGAAACGAGATCGTAAGGAGTATGATAGATTTTCGCATCGATTCTTCCTTTATAAAACAGCCGGCGCGATGGATGTTCTCTTTTCAGGCCTGGGAGTTTGTTATATTGGGAGTTTTTGCAATATCACTGACTAAACCAACGGATTTCGGAATCTTATTTTTCCTTGTTTTTGGCTTACTGCTTCTTATCAAATACGGAGTCTGGTCGAGGTGGAAGGGGGTGATCATCCCCGTGATGTCAGTCTTAATCTCTGGAGCTTTTATTTTCTCTTTTATCATCCATAAAATAAATCCCTGGACATTCTTTCCGCCCCTTACAGTGGCAGTGGCAATTTTTTCTGCCATGTATTACGGCTTTGAACGTGAAATAAAAAGTCTTATCCAAAGAGCAGAAGAGCTCCAATCAGAGTATAAGGAGTTTAAAAGTACGATCTTTTCCCTGAAAGAAAAACTTGATAAAGCACACAGAGAATACATGCAATCACTCTCGGAGTTGAAACAAAAATCAGAAAGTCTCTATCGGTTACGCAGGCAACTTATCGAGTTACAACAGAACGTGAAACCTGAAGACCTTAAGAAATACGGTTTAACAACGAGAGAAGAGGAAGTACTGCGGGTTTTGGTAACCACACATGGGACAAATAAGGAAATTGCCGGAGAACTTAAGATGAGTGAAGCAACTGTTAAGTTACATCTCTGGAATATTTGTAATAAAGCTGGATTATATTCGCGTGTAGATTTAATCGAATGCTTTAGATGGAATTGGGGAGGTGGGTACACCGGTTATGAGACAAGTGATAGCGGTGAGACTACCGATAGTAAAAACAAACGAAAGGAGAAAGGAAAACGGCAAAGAAAACCAAAAGATACATTCCCAAGTCAAGCTTAAGGCGGTTCTTAATATCCAAGCGCAGCATCGGATGAAAGGAATATAAACGATGCTGTCGCCACTGAATCCAGGGTGATGCTTGAGCTCGTCAAGATGAACTTCAAATTTATAGTTTTTATAATATTCCATTTACATGCTGCTTCTCCCTTATCTTAGTTAAATACTCTAATTCCACCATCTGTGACGTATCTTTGCGAAAAACCCTATGTTGGGGAATCTCTGTGTTTAAGCCATTATTTTTAGATGCCAGAAAAGACTGTCCGGCCGAAAACCGGGTAGACAGCAAATTATTATTATACTTTTCCACCCTGCGAAAGGGATAAACAATCCGTTGAAAAGGGCTGACGCCCACGGCAGCAAGAAGAAATTGTGATAATAGCACTGCCTCATTTTGGCATATAGATTTTTTACTTATGTATCAAAATGATACACAATTAACATTATTATTTGCTTCCCAGTCCTTTATATTAGTATATTAAGTATAAGTATAACAATGAATTACCCGTATTGTTTTATTTGGCATGCTTTATGCAGCACTTTTTTATGTTAAGAGCTGCCTTGTAATTTTCTTTAGTCAGGTAGTTTTGAAGGGAAAAAGAGGAGCGCCCTAGAATATGGCGGTTAAATATCAGGATTATTACGAGAGCCTGGGAATAGACAGGTCGGCTACTCAGGAGGAAATACAAAGCGCGTACCGGCGGCGGGCGCGTAAATATCATCCCGATGTAAATAAAAGTAAGGATGCCGAGGAAAAATTCAAGCAAATCGGTGAAGCCTATGAAGTATTAAAGGATCCTTCAAAGCGGGCAAAATACGATCAGCTTGGAGCAAACTGGAAGGCAGGACAGGATTTTAATCCCCCGCCGGAATGGGACTTCAGCTTTAACCCTTTTAATTCAACCGGAGGGGAGGCATTTCATTTCGATGGATTCGGGGGGTCGGGTTTCAGCGATTTCTTCGAGATGTTATTTGGTGATGCTTTTGGAGTATTCGGTCCAGGCAAAAAACGGCCGTCTTCGGGCTGGGCTCTAAAAGGCCAGGATCAGGAGGCCGAGTTGACTCTTCCCCTGGAAGAAGCGTACAGAGGCGGCAAAAAAACTATCACCCTGGAAAGCGGGGTTTCCGGTTTTAATGGCCGTGTTCAGAAAAAAATGCGGAGTTTTGAGATAACCATACCGGCCGGTATTACTGACGGTCGACGGTTGCGTTTAGCGGGACAAGGGCTGCCGGGTATAAGCGGGGGACGCAACGGAGATCTTTATTTAAAGATATGTATTGCACCTCATTCTCTTTTTCGGGTGAAGGAACGGGATATCGAAATGGATGTTCCGGTTACTCCCTGGGAGGCAGCCCTCGGGGCAGCCATTGAGGTACCGCTCGTTGCAGGGAGGGCAAGCCTTAAATTGCCGGCGGGAACCCAGACGGGTCAACGAATAAGGCTTAAGGGCAAGGGGCTTCGGACCCCCGATGGTACGATTGGTGATTTATATGCAATAATTCAGATAGTTATACCCAAGGTTTTGAGCCGCAGGGAGCATGAGCTTTTTGAAGAACTTGCCCGTATTTCCGAGTTCCGTCCGAGGCAACAATAATGAGGAGTGATAAAATGAAAGATAAGAAATCTGATAAGGAATGCTGGGAAAAAGAGTGTAAAGACGATGGTATCCAGGAGAAACCTTCTTTGTTTAATTCTTTCAATAAGGGGGGGAAGTTCAGATTCTCTATCTGGTTTTTCGTCGCAATCTTTATTTTAATTACGATAATCAATACGCTGATTCCAACCCACTCGGATACGGTGATTGAATATAGCCATTTTAAGCAAAAAATCGAGGCGGGTGAGATAAAACAGGTGGAAATCAGGGAGGATGCCTACATAGGAATACCATATACACGGGAAGACATCGAAAAGATGACGCAAAGCCAGGATGCATCTAAAATCGGAAAGATTCTGCGTTACCGCACGACCCCAGTCAACGATTCCGAGTTTATAAAACTTCTCGATTCCAGGGGAGTAGAGTATTATGCCGTTGCTTCCAAAAATAACACCCTGCTGAATATGATATTAAGCTGGGTCATGCCTTTAGGGATTATGCTGTTAATCTGGCGTTTTGTCCTGAAACGGATGGGTTCCATGGGACCCGATGTTTTGTCCTTCGGTAAAACCAAATCACAGATAATCGCAGTAGGTGACACCGGGGTACGTTTTGATGATGTGGCCGGAGCGGACGAATCCAAGGCTGAACTGGTGGAAGTCGTGGATTTCCTTAAGAACCCCGAAAGATATTTAAAAATCGGCGGTAAAATCCCCAAGGGAGTACTTCTGGTGGGCGCACCCGGCACCGGCAAGACCCTCCTGGCCAGGGCAGTCGCGGGGGAAGCGGGGGTTCCCTTTTTCCGGATGAGCGGGGCGGATTTCGTGGAAATGTTTGTCGGTGTCGGTGCGGCCCGGGTTCGTGACCTGTTCAGACAGGCGCGGCAGAAGGCTCCCTGCATCATTTTCATCGATGAGCTTGATGCTATCGGGAAAAGCCGGGCGCACGGCATATCCACCAATGATGAGAGGGAACAGACGTTAAACCAGCTCCTGGTGGAAATGGACGGTTTTGATTCGCGGAACGGTGTTATCCTTCTGGCGGCTACCAACCGGCCTGAAATTCTGGATCCAGCCCTTTTAAGGCCGGGCAGGTTTGACCGGCAAATACTTGTAGATAAGCCGGACCTTGCAGGGCGGAAAGCAATTTTGAAGATACATTCAAAAAACGTAAAACTTGACGATTCGGTTGATTTTGAGAAGGTGGCGCGCTCCACTCCCGGTCTTGTGGGTGCCGATCTGGCGAATATTGTCAACGAAGCCGCCCTTATAGCGGTGCGGGCCGGCAAGGAAGAAGTTGCCCAAAAAGATTTCGATGCGGCCATTGAAAAGGTATTGACCGGTCTTGAAAAAAAGAACAGGCTCATCAACCCCAAGGAGCGTGAGATTGTAGCGTATCACGAAACTGGACACGCTCTGGTAGCCTATTTTACCGAAGGCTCTGACCCGGTTGAAAAAATATCGATTGTACCCAGAGGCATGAGTGCTCTGGGATATACCCTCCAGTTACCCACAGAAGAACGGTTTTTGATGACGCAGGCGGAACTGCACAGTAAAATTGACGTTCTCCTGGGAGGGCGGGCGGCCGAAAAAACCATTTTTAATGAAGTATCAACCGGTGCAGCCAACGATTTGACCCGGGCGACTGATATTGCCAAAAAGATGATAACCGATTATGGGATGAGTGATAAGTTTCAGAATGTCTATCTTCCTTTCAGGAGAGGGAGTTATTTGCTTGGAGATGACCAGTACACTGTCAGCAGAGAGTATTCTGAGGCAACCCAGCAGTATATTGATGAAGAAACCGCGCGTATCATCAATGAACGCTTTAACCGTGTATCGAAATTACTGGAGGACAAAAAGAATACTCTCCAAAAGGTTGCAAAGAAACTGCTGGAGGTTGAGGTATTAAACGCTGAAGATTTCAAGGCACTTGTAAATGTAGAAGTGAAAAACATATCAGATTGAAGCAACCGGTCATTTTTCTCTGTATATCTTCTTGAGTGTAAATTTTGCCGGGCTAATACAAAATCCTTATTTAAGGCGCCGTCTCTTTACACCGAAAATCTTATTCGTAGGGTAATTACAGAAGGTTACAGATGATGATTGATGTTCCTGAAATAGTCAGCAGACCTGTTTCCATTCATTCCTTTGGCGTTGAAATTCTGGCAAAGATTGAGGAAATAAGAGATGTTTTTGAAAACCACTTCGACCGGGCCTGGGTATCGGTAATAATCGACGATCTTCCCATAGGTAACAGGACGATCCGGGAGATACGCCACCTGGTTTCTTTAACATCCCTGCATCCGGGGGATGAAAATACTATCCTGATAGGCATTCAAAGCCTGGAAGTGTTTATTATAAATATAAGGCGATCGCTCCTGCCTGTTCTTAAGGAAGCTCTCGGACTTTCCCCTTTTCTGCCGCACAAGATGGTGAAGGATAAGATGCACTATATTTTCAGGCGCCTTGTTTTATATACCTTTCCTTTCAATCTGGAGCGTTTGGCCTTGTTAACGGCCGAGCTGAAAAGCTATATGAACTTAAGCTTTGCTTAAGAATAACAGGCCGGGTGTATAGACCGCTTTAAAAAAATTATAATTGACAGGTTTCCCAAAATTTCATATTATTCTTCTTAAGAATTATGAAAATATCAATCTTGTTAAAGAAAGTCAGTGTAAACGCTTTATTACTTGAAAATTTGCTGGCTCTATCTCTATTAAACTCAGCAGGGGGTAGAATGTTTACCCGATACAGGTAAACATAAGAATACGAGGTATTAAGCCCGCTGCCGAGTCAATCCGGTGGCGGGCTTTTTTATTGCATACATCGCCGAATACTATTGTTAATTTACTTTGGTAAGGAGAAAAAAGATGGCTAAATACCGGATGTTTCCAAAAATTGAATTACCGGATAGACAATGGCCGGAAAATGTAATTAATAAAGCCCCTGCCTGGTGCGCAGTGGACTTAAGAGACGGGAATCAGGCCCTATCCACACCAATGAACCTGAAAGAAAAAGTAACTATGTTTCAACTCCTGATAGATATCGGGTTCAAAGAGATCGAAGTCGGTTTTCCATCCGCTTCGAAAATTGAGTTTGCTTTTGTACGGCTCCTGATTGAAGATAATCTTATTCCGGATGATGTGTATATCCAGGTTCTTACCCAGGCCCGGGAACATCTGATACGAAAAACAGTTGAGAGTCTGAAAGGTGTAAAAAAAGCGATCATGCATCTCTACAATTCCACATCGCCTCTGCAGAGAAGGGTTACCTTTGGTATGTCAAAGGAACAGATTAAGGCGCTCGCGGTTGAAGGTACCCGGATGGTAAAATCTTTGGTACCGTCACTGCCCGGAACGGACCTGCGCTTCGAATATTCGCCGGAGAGTTTTTCAAATACCGAGGTGGATTACGCCCTTGAAGTTTGCGAAGCGGTAATGGACGTTTGGGAGCCTACTGAAAGTGAAAAAATAATATTGAATCTTCCTGCGACGGTGGAGAGTTCCACGTCTAATATCCACGCCGATCAGATTGAATGGTTTTGCCGTAACATGCGGGAAAGGCGGAAAGCGATCATCAGCCTCCACCCCCATAACGACCGGGGCACGGCTGTAGCCGCGGCGGAGCTCGGCCTGCTCGCAGGCGCTGAAAGGGTAGAAGGGACTTTATTCGGCAACGGGGAACGGACCGGAAATCTCGATATCGTAACTATGGCATTGAATATGTACAGCCAGGGTGTCGATCCCGGGCTTAACTTCCATAACTTACCTGGTATCTGCGAAGTGTATGAAGGCTGTACCCAAATGCAAATCCCTCCCCGGCAGCCGTATTCCGGCGAACTTGTATTTACCGCCTTTTCCGGATCCCACCAGGATGCCATAAAGAAAGGCATGGATTTGAGAGATAAAGAAAGTGACAGCTTAGCCCCGTGGAACGTACCATACCTGCCCATAGATCCGGGGGATATCGGCAGAACCTATGAAGCAATTATCCGTATTAATAGCCAGAGCGGTAAGGGAGGAGTAGCCTACGTATTATCACGGGAGTTCGGGTATGACTTGCCGAAAAAAATGCACCCTTACTTAGGCGAAATTATCAACAAAGTTGCAGATGAGAAAGGGAAAGAACTTTCCAGCCGGGAACTCTATGAAATTTTTACAAGGGAGTTCTTAAACAAACAATCACCTCTGGAATTCGTCGATTCCAGTTTCAGTACGAAGAAAAACGGAAACAACAGCATCTTCTGCCGGGCGGAGGTTTTGTATAACCAGAGAAGGATGATAATCGAGGGAACAGGCAACGGCCCCATTGATGCTTTCGTCCATGCATTAAAGGAAAGCGGATTTAAGCCGTTCCGGCTCCTTGACTTCCATGAGCACTCCGTCGGGACAGGTTCGGAAACTGAGGCGGTAGCGTATATACACCTGGAATCCGACAGCGGCGGTACGGCCTGGGGCGCCGGAAAAGATAATAATATCGACATTGCCGGCGTGAAAGCCCTGGTAAGTGCTTTTAACCGGCTTTAATCAGCGTATATTTATCTCACCAAATTATGGGAACGGTCAACGAGAAAGCGGGTAGTTGGATAACTCTGCTTTTTAAGATATTATTTCCGAGGCAGTGGTGAACGTTATATGAAGGAATTTTTGAAAGATCTGGCAAATCTTCTCTTTTCATCGGAATCGAAACTTGAGCGA
>JBFMGN010000439.1:985-3885 GCA_040752435.1 Spirochaetota bacterium | reverse complement strand
CCCGCATGTGAGGAAGTACCGCCCTGCATACACGATGGGGGCCAAAGAAATTTGTATCAATTTGCAGTTTTGCCTCATTAATACTCGTATCCTCGATAGATCCGACCAAAGAAATTCCGGCATTATTGATAAGGATATCGATCCGGCCCTCCTTTTCCAATACATGCCGCACCGTCTTCTTTACCGACTCATCATCGGTAACATCCATCTGAATCATTTCAAACCCGTTTCCCGTGACAGGTTTTCTGCTGGTACCGATAACCCGGCAGCCTGCTTTTGAAAGGCGTTCCGCACAGGCGGCTCCGATACCGGAAGATGCTCCTGTTATCAAAATAACAGGCTTGTTCTTAATTTTCATATCTCTTTACTAACTCCTATTACTAATTCCCCTATCTAGGCCAGTTCGTATGTCTTACCATACTGAACTATTTCGACCGCCGCCACTCCTTTACTCAAAAGCAGCGTTTTAAACCTGGTAAGGGCTTCTCCCTCGCCATGGACAAGAAATATTTTTTTCAACTGTTTCAAATCAAGCCCGGAGACGTACTCCCAGGCTTCCATATAATCCGCATGTGCGCTTAAGGCGTTTATCTCGGCCACCTGGGCTTTTACTTCAACTTCCTCGCCTAAAATTCTGATTCTGGGATGGCGGTCTTTTATTTTTCTGCCCAGAGTATTCTCAGCCATATATCCCACGAGCAGGATTGTATTACGGGAATCGTCGAGAGTATGGAGGAGATGATGCTGTATTCTTCCGGCTTCACACATCCCGCTGGATGAAATAATTATCGCACTTCCCTGAAACCGGTTTAATTCCTTGGATTCATCCACACTTTCAATATATTTGAGAGTATTAAAACCGAAAGGATTACTATGGTGATCGATGAAAGCCCTGTTTATCTCCTCGTCATAACATTCCGGATGCACCCTGAAAATGGAAGTCGCATTTGTAGACATCGGACTGTCAACGTATATAGGAATTTCGGGTATTTTTTTTTCATCGGCCAGGAGGTGCAGGTAAAAAATAATCTCCTGAGTTCTTCCGATGGCAAAGGCAGGAATTATTATCTTGCCATTTCTAGCGACCGTGTCATTCACAACCGCGCTAAGAATCTTCATAATATCTTTCGCAGGTTCGTGGAGCCGGTCGCCGTAGGTACTTTCCAAAACGAGATAATCGACATTGGGGATCATGGCAGGGTCGCGTATGATCGGCTTATTTTTACGCCCGAGATCCCCGCTGAAAGCCAGGTTCAGAGTCTCACCGCTCTCTTTCCGAATTGTAAAGTAAGCCAGACCTGAGCCGAGAATATGCCCTGCATCGTAGAAGGATACCTCAACCTCGGAGGAAAGATAAAGAGGCCGCTGGTACGAGACCGTTACAAAATGATTGGTTGCATTAATCGCATCTTTTTCGGTATACAAAGGCTCCCAGGAAAATTCCTGATTTTTTTTCTTTGCCTGTTTCTTTAGATATTGTGCATCCCGCGCCTGGATACGGGCACTATCCAGCATAACAATACTGGCAAGATCCCGCGTAGCCGCAGTTGAATAAATATTCCCCGGATACCCCTTTTTAGGAAGAAGCGGTAAAAGGCCGCAGTGATCGAAATGGGCATGGGTAAGAACAACGGCATCGAGGTTACGGGGGTTAAACCCCCATTCTCTGTTTTTTTCATCCGCTTCCGCCCTTTTACCCTGGAAAGCACCACAGTCAATCATCACGACGGTCTTTCCAGTATCCAGAAAATGTTTCGAGCCCGTAACTTCCCCTGCCCCCCCATGGGAATATATTCGTATACTCATACTGCCCGGTGCCCCCTTTTACTCTGTGACGGATTTATCCACAGCGGGTATTAACATCAAATAAAACATTACTGGAACTAAAAGATTCGTATTTAATTGATGTCTTTTGAATTATATAGTAAATTGATAAACATTCAAGCTATTGTTTTCCATCGTTATAAAAGGATGATGGCAGGCATTATGGGAAAATGGGCTAATATCGATTTCAAGAAGTGTGATCCTTCCTCCTGTAACGGGGACGAAGGGAAATGCATAGCGTTACAGGTATGCACCCACAGACTGCTTATCCAGGAGGAACCTTTTGAAGCCCCTATGCTGCTTTCGGCTAAAATGTGTGTGGGATGCGGCGATTGTGTAAAAGTATGTCCGTTGAACGCCATCAGCATTCAAAACGGGGTGTAAAATTGTTCTTTTCAGATAATTCCTTGTTATCCTTTTAAAACTGCTGTAAACTAGGCTCCCATGAAAGACATTTTGAATCTGTACGTGTCCGCCACACGTCAGAATGACGGCAAAACCACCACAGCTTTAGGGTTATTCAACGCCATAACCGAACTGTTCCCCAAAGTCGGCTATATCAAGCCCATCGGGCAGCAGGTAAAAATGATCGGTAAACATCGGATTGATAAAGATGCCGCCTTAATGAACAAGGTTTTTCATATAGGTGTTCAACTTAACGACATGAGCCCGATCGCCGTTCCGAGCGGCTTTACCGAAAACTATATCCTCCACGGGGATGTAAAAACCCTTCAGGATAAAATCCACAAAGCCTATTCCAAGGCCAGCCGGGGAAAAAATTTCATGGTCATAGAGGGTACGGGACACGCAGGTGTAGGTTCCGTGCTCGATTTATCCAACGCAGCCGTAGCAAAGCTGCTGGATGCCCCGGTTGTTATTGTAGCCGGAGGAGGTATCGGACGCCCTATAGACGAAGTGATGCTGAATAAGGCGGTTTTTGACAACCATGGGGTGGACGTCCTGGGTGTTATAATAAACAAGGTTATACCGGATAAATACGAAAAAATAGAAAAATTTGTCCGCCTCGGCTTTGAAAGAAAAGGGATTAAGGTTCTGGGAGTTATTCCCTTCTATCC
>JBFMGN010000439.1:0-975 GCA_040752435.1 Spirochaetota bacterium | reverse complement strand
CCTGGCAAGTCCTACTATTCGTCAATTAATGGAAGATGTAAAAGGCGAGCTTATATGCGGTGAACAGTACCTGGACGAGGCAGTGAGCAATATCATTGTCGGTGCAATGCCGCCTCATACGGCTTTGGATTATTTTAAGGGTGAGGTTCTTCTTATAACTCCCGGCAACAGGGAAGACTTAATCCTGGCAGCCCTCGCATGCAGCGTTTCCGGAATACAGGAAGATTACAGTGTTAAAGGAATCATCTTAACCGGGGGAATATGGCCTCAGAGAACGGTCTTAAGGCTTCTTCAGCAGTCTGGAATCCCTACTATCATCCTGAAAGATGATACCTTTGAAACAGCTCAGAAAATTACAAACTTGATAATTAAAATCCGGCCGGAAGATGATGAAAAGATAAACATCGTCAAACAGATGATTAAAAAATATATTATTGTCGACGAATTGATAGAAAGGATCAAACAACGGAGATGAGTTACACTGCCGCTTTCGAAAAGGCTGCAGCATTGTTGCAGTCATTGGATTTTGAAGCCCTTTATCGAAAAACCGGTGCGATAGAAAAGAACGGCTCCATTTCGCTCCGGTATTTCAATGAAACGGTGGGAATTCATCTGCCGGAGGTTGACTTCTATCCGTCTTCAATAAATTTCGGGGAGAAAATCCTTATTCTTCATTATTTAACAACACCCGGCGATACTCCGACAAAGGGGGAGTTCGTCAATTTCAAAAACCTGCCTAATGCATCCTTCTACGATCCGACCTACCAGAAGCGCGGGCCGCTGCCGCTTCTAAATAAGTTCGGAAACAAACCAGAGGGGATACTAAGAGCACTGGACACGCTAGAGGGAGTCAAGGAATCCCTCGGGGATATATCGATTCGCATCCCCATCTTTCCTAAAATCGAGTCAATCGTCGTTTTTTATAAGGGTGATGACGAGTTTCCCCCCTCGGTTTCTATACTCTTCAACGACGGG
>JBFMGN010000438.1:0-3887 GCA_040752435.1 Spirochaetota bacterium | reverse complement strand
GGAATCGGTTGGCTCTCATCGAGTTTTTCTCCCAATGCAATCTGTATTTGATATTGCACAAGATCTATTCCATACATTTGTTCGGTAATGGGGTGTTCTACCTGGAGGCGCGTATTAACTTCCATAAAATAAAAACCGCCGTTTTTCAGATCGTAGAGAAACTCCACTGTACCGGCGCTTTTATAATCCGCGGCTTTTAAAAGAGCGGCGGCTGATTTCTCCATTGCCTGCATGACCGATCCGGGCAGATTCGGCGGAGGTGTCTCTTCGATAATCTTCTGGTTTCTCCTTTGAACAGAGCAATCCCTTACACCAAAAGTGAGGATGGTGCCAAAACCATCCGCTACTGCCTGCACTTCCAGATGCCTGACCACCTCCACCATCTGCTCCATGAATATTACTTCACCGCCAGTGATACGTCTGGTTTCATCAAGGGCGGATCGAAACAGTGATGCAAGTTCCTCCGGCTGCCTGACAACTCGAATGCCTCTTCCCCCGCCTGCATTCGCAGCTTTAATAATACAGGGGAACCCAATTTCGTCGGCTGACCGCCTGGCATCATTTACCGATTTAACCGGCCCCCGGCTCCATTTAAGAATGGGAACACCGTTTCCTTCAGCCAGTGTCTTGGCCGTAATCTTGTCGCCCAGTAATTTCATTGATTTGGATGACGGTCCGAGAAATACAAAGTTTTCATCCTCGAGCATTTTAACGAAAAGCGCATCCTCCGAGAGAAAACCCCACCCGGCCCAGGCTGCACTGCAACCGGAAATTTTTAGTGCTTTAATAATGAGTTTTCTGTTCAGGTATGCACTGCCGGCAGGCCCGCTAAACTCCGACAGGCTTGAAAACGGTACAGCATAGTCGGCTTCTCTGACAAATAATGCGTCGGATTCGTCCTCAGTATGGAACACCACGCTGGAAAAATTCGTTTCATGAATAGCGTTGTATTCTTTTGCCGCCCGGATGAATCGAATTGCGGCTTCCCCCCTGTTGATAATGCCGATCTTGGCGTCCCTGGGCATGCAGAATATGTTCGCGGACATAGCGCTCCTTAATCTGACTGGAAGACTAACCTTTCAACATTGTCCGGGTCAAGAGGAACATCTCGCTGATCAGCAATTCTCAATTTGGCACGCCATGCAATAACAAATAAGGCGGAAATGAGAACTGCTGGTAAAAACAAGGAAAAATTTTGAAATGGTTACTGTAAAAATTTAAAGACTATCGGAACGACCGTTATTACGACCGTAAGAATTACCGGAATAAACCACGAAATAAAGGCAAGCCTCTTCTCCATATGCTCGAACCGCTTATCCACCTGCTCAAATCGTTTATCCATATAATGGAGGAGTTCCTCAAAGCGTTTATCCACCTGTTCAAAGCGCTTATCAATCTGGTGGATCAGAGCATCAATCCTTTCAGTCAGATGTTTGATTTGCTCTTCCACCCGGATTATTCTTTCGGACAGTTTAAAGACAGGAGAATCGTAGAGCTTTTCGCTAAAATAACGCTCAATCTCTCTTTGAATTTCTTCTTTCAGTTCTTCCTTATCCATGCCGACCACTTTTACCATTATAGTATACCTTCTTTTTGATAAGATTGTAAGAGTATATTTCTGCTGTTACAAGAAATAGCAGCTAAAATGTTTTATTATTTAAATTACAGATAAATTCAAGCTGCTACTTTTGATCGGATTTAATTTTTATAGTATCTATTCACTATACAGATTTTAAAGCATACATTGTACAATCTTGAAAACAAAATAAAGGAGAATTACATGGCTATTATAGAAGAAAAAACCGGCAGACCCCGGTTGTATAATTTTCATCCGGTTGCCGGAATAGAAAACAAGGATGTGGGCTGCTGTATTTCGATCTTAGATGAATTGCTGGAACGCGTGGTCGACCAGATCGTGCATCTGCCTCCGGAAGCTTTGGATTTTACACCGGCCGGCACTACTCTCTCGATTGGGCGGCTGGTCGTCCATCTTGCCTGGGCAGAAGCCCGGATGATGAAACTTGCATCCGGCAAAGGAATTGATGGTGAGCTTGAGAGGCGGCTGGCTTCCGGCAGCCTCGAGACTTTTAAAAAGGCGCCGGAATCATCGCCAGACTCGGAACACCTTATCGCACTTTTACGACGGGTCCGCAGAGAAGTGACGATACCGTTTGCTACTTCATTCCAGGATATCGAGGCCATGGTAAAGGGAGCACATCCGTTAAAAACAATAAAGGCAGTGTTTATGCATCTTTTCTGGCACTGGACCTATCATTCGGGGCATATCGGGTTGTTAAGCCTGCAGGCAGGTTATGATTATACCTGGACTTTTCCGAAAGACTGATCATTTACGGCACTCTCTTTCGGTTGGAAACTGGTGCACCTATTGCAGTAACCTACTATCAGGGAACCTCTATTTAGGGAACCTCTATTTAGGGAACCTCTATTTACTTATAGGTTGGTTCCCATGGTTTTTAGAGGCGCCCATCACTTTTTAAAGATATGGAAAAAGTCTCGATTGAAATTTATCATGATTTCCTTTCCAATTGTCCGATTAATACTTGATTTATCCGTATTCGATTGAACTGCGTTAATAAAGGTATTTTCAAACTCAATAGAATATTCGATAGTTGAACCGAGAAAAAAACTGCTGGCTAATTTCGCTTTAAACCCCGGTTCTTTATCAGAGATGCTGACTGCTTCCGGTTTGATTACGAGGTATACCTCTTCTTCTTCCTTAAGGCCTTCACAGGTATTCTCCTTTGCCACTTCTACCGATTTACCCTGCAGACTGACAATGACTATATTATCCGTAATTTCTTCGATAATTCCTTCTATAAAATTGGCATTACCCATAAAATCGGCTGTAAACAGACTGACGGGATTATTGTATATTTCCTCTGGTTTTCCAATTTGTTCTATTTTCCCTTTATTCATAACTACGATCCTGTCGGACATGCTCAAGGCTTCGGCCTGATCGTGGGTGACGTATAAGGCGGTAATCTTGAGCATCTGCTGCACCCGTTTTATTTCCATTCTGGTTTGGATTCTTAGTTTTGCATCAAGGTTGGATAGAGGTTCATCGAAAAGTATTATTTTAGGTTTCAAGACCAGGGCCCGGGCCAGAGCTACCCGCTGCTGCTGCCCGCCGGATAGTTCTCCGGGATATCGCTTTTCCAGGCCGACCATATTTACCAGTTGTAAGCTCATCTCTACATCATTCCGTATAACTTCCCTGGGAAGCTTGCGGATCTTCAGGCCATAGGCGATGTTATCAAATATGGTCATATGAGGGAAAAGGGCATAACTCTGGAATACCATCGGCATATTTCTATCGTAGACAGGAACGTTATTCATTTTCCTATCGCCCAGAAGGATTGTTCCCGAATCCGGGCTTTCGAATCCGGCCACTATTCTTAAGGTAGTTGTTTTTCCGCAGCCGGAGGGTCCGAGGAGAGTAACAAACTCGCCTTTGCCGATCGTCAGCGAGAGATCATTTACCGCCTGCACCAGTCTACCCCGGCCATCATCAAAGGTTTTTACGATGTTTTTTAAAATCAGGTCTTCCGGTTCCCATTTTTTAGAAACTTCTTTTTTAGATTGTACTTTATCCATGCTTATCGTTACCCTTTTGAAAGATTAAGAAACATTACTAAAAACCCTTTCCTGTTCTACCCCGGTGAATTTCCTTATTAACCATATAAATAGCATAATAATGGTAATCAGTATAAAAGAAAGGGCAGATGCTGCTCCAAGACGCATGATTTCTGTCTGCGCCAATATTAGAACCGTAAGATGGTTCCAGCGGGCTGATACCAGAAAAATTATGGCGCTGATTGCCGTCATGCTTCTCACGAAACTATAGGTTGCTCCTGCGAAGAAGGACG
>JBFMGN010000437.1:0-3893 GCA_040752435.1 Spirochaetota bacterium | reverse complement strand
GTGGCTGAGGTCTCTGTGTTTTGAGATTCCGCTCCTTAAAGAGACTTTTGATGAATATTTTTTTCAAATAAAAGAACTTGAGGAGAAGAGAAGCAGACTAGAGGAGCGGATTGAAGAGATAGCGTTGAATGAACGGTATAAAGAGCAGGTTACGAAGCTTAAGTGTTTTAAGGGAATCGAGACGCTTATAGCACTTTCCTTGATTGTTGAGATAGGAGACTTCAGGCGGTTTATGAAAGCTGAAGAGTTTATGGCCTTTTTGGGGCTAATACCTTCTGAGGAATCCAGTGGGCAAAAACGAAAGCAAGGAGGAATAACCAAGGCCGGGAATATACACTTGAGAAAACTGCTTGTAGAGGCCAGCTGGCATTATCGGTATTCCAAGACTGTCAGCAAGCGTTTAACACAAAGAAGGAGGGGACAATCTGCTGCAATTGTGGCGTATGCCCATAAGGCGGGCAGGCGGCTTACTAATAAATATACCAGACTCTTGTTTAAAGGGAAAAAATCCCAGGCTGCCGTCACTGCTGTGGCAAGAGAACTTGCTGGATTTGTGTGGGGAATGATGGTGGGTGCTATATCATAAATCAAGGAGAGAACACAAATAGAGTTCAAAAAACAGTAAAAAAGAGAACAAGCTTTCGGTAGAGAGAGATGGATAGAGAAACACCTGCGATAAAGGAGAATCCTCGGACTTACTATAAGGCAGCTCTTACGCTGATCCTTGCAACTAGACAGAGGCAGCTCCCGACGATCCCATTGGCCTGCAGGGCTTTCCTTTCTAAAAGGAGAGTAATCCGCGTATATCAGTCTGGTCTATCGCCGCGTTATCGTTTCTCTATCTTTCCCTCTCTACTTGAAGAAAAAGAGGAGATCTGTATACAGGAATAAATTAATATTTTTTTACTTGACAAGAGGTCACAGCATATCAGTGAGTATACCACAGATATGCTGTATAGCTTCCTAAAAAACTTCAATTCAGCAGTATAGTACATAAAATAAGGGTGTTATCTAGCGAAAATGCAGTCTCCTTGCCTGCATTACTTCAACCTTGCATATTAGTCAAACGACTGCAAAATTGCAACAGGGCGTCATGTACCTGCGCATCATGGACCGGGCGGAAAGGTTCTCTGGCATAAGAACCTGCCGGCACACCCAGAAGCATTCTTGCCTACCCTCACCCCATGCGCTCCACCGCATAACTGGAATGTATACGGGCGAAGTTTTCTTCTCGGTGCCCTACCCCACACCGATTTCACCAGATAACTGAGGCTGTCTTTTCCAGACTGACCTCCCTGTTTGATTGGAACGGCAAGCGAGCACTTATGATGTTCTAGCCCCAGCAACCCTCAGTATGTGTCTGGTGCGGACTGTGTTCTCGCTCCCTAATCTTTGAACGTAAGCCGGAGGCACGTCGCTGATTCACAAGGGCGGTTATCGAAGAGACAACTTTTTTATTGTAAGGTTACCAGGGTGAAATAAGAACCTCGATTATTCTTGACAATAGGAAACCAAAGTACTATATTTTTAATAACATACCAAACGTTTAGTATGTAATATTTAAACGGGAGATTTGATGCTAAAAACAAGGAGAACGCTTCAAAGTGAACAGACGCGTGAGCGTATAATAGCAACGGCCACACGTCTATTTATTCGCAAAGGGTTTTACGCCACTTCGATTGCCGACCTTGCCAGGTCAGTGAAAGTAACGAAGGGGGCTCTCTACCATCATTTCGAGAACAAAGATGCCATCTTCTTCGCCGTCATTGAAACGATTCGAAAGACCTGGAAAGACGGGGTGGCGCGTGGCGTTTTGAAGTCTAAGGATGCCTTAACGCGTTTGGCCGTACTTTTGGATAATCATGCCCGCTTGATGGCGCAGAACGAGACCTTCTGTCTCGTTCTGAACAGCCTGATGATGGAAATGGAGGGAGTCAACCCGGCTTTTATAATCACTTTGCAGGAGATCTATGTTGAGCTGGTTCGCTTTATTGAGCAAATTATTCGAAAAGGTCAGACGGCTCGTCAAATTCGATCCGACCTGGATGCAAAGCTGACAGCTTTTCATATTGTCGGGATGCTGAGAGGAACCGGGTGCTCCCGACCGATATTCGCTCGACTGGATGTTGATTACTTGAGTTTGATAGAGACGCTGAAGAAAGTGCTTTTGAGCGGGCTTAAGCCATAGGTCTCATTTTTTTCATTGTATACATACCGAACGTTTGGTATGTTAAAGTTCAGATTGGAGGAATTTATGGAAAAAAAAGATTTTAACCCCAATAATCCAGTTTATCTGCCAACCTATGAGGGGTGTTATGTCTGCGGTCAAACCCACCCGCGCGGTCTACGCCTCCGCTTCTTCGTCGGCGAAAACAATCAGGTTCACGCTCGATTCCTACCCGATAATACCCAGACGGGTTACGCTGATATTGTACATGGAGGTGTGATAAGCGCTCTGCTGGATGAGCTCATAGGCTGGGCTGTTTCCCTGAATCACGACTTTCTAGCCTATACCGCTGAGTTGACCGTGCGGTTTGTGAAACCCATGCCGTCGGGGCACAGCTACCTGGCTACCGCATGGATCGGATTCGGACGCGGTAAATATTGGGAGGGCAAGGGTAACATCTCCGATGAACACGGCCAGGTTTATGCAAAAGGACACGGTAAATACCTCCTCCTCTCGACCGAGCAGACGGCTGAAGTGGCGGAGAAGCTGACCTACCAGCCGGACGATTGGCCGGTGTTCCGCCGGAAAATGAAGGAGGAGCAAGCAATATGAACAACATCGGCTTCAAATTGACGTACCAGAAGTATTAAGATTTCAGAGTTTATAAAAAGCATATGCTTTTAGAAGGGGTGTCAATAGCAGGGATTTTATATTGACAACCGAATATGCTGATGTTAGGCTCCATTATGTATGTTGATTGAATTCCTTCATAAGCCAATTGTTATAGTAACAAATGTACTTCCTTTTACACCACTCCGTCTTCTCTTTGAATTTTTATTGCCTGTAATTCTCTTTTTTATTGTATACAAGCTCTTATGCAGAGTGATAAAGAGAGTCCTTGATAAAAGCAAGCTTAAACAAGAAACAGAAAAGAAAATTTTTAGATGGTTCCGTATATGTTTACGAGTACTCTATTTTAGCACAGCGGTGGTTTTATTTGGAAAGCTGTTTGGCGCCGAACTTTTAACTTATATTACAATGACTTACAATTTTTTAAGTATGCCTTTCTTTGTATCCGGCTCCACAAGGATATCTTTCGTAACCCTTATACTTACCATTCCTGTATTATACGCTGCCAACTGGCTGGGAAAACATATCCGGACATTTTTCGAAAAGTCGGTGCTTGATAGATTATCCCTGGATGAATCCAAGAAATTTTCCATATCAAGCCTGGTCAGATACGGCCTCATGATTCTCTTTGTCATTATCGGTCTTTCAATTATCGGAATAGACCTGTCGTCCCTGGCTGTCATTTTCGGTATGCTAGGCATCGGCCTTGGCTTTGGTCTTCAAAATGTTATCTCAAACTTTTTTGCAGGGATTGTGATCATACTTTCCCGGCCCATAATCGAAGGTGATAGGATTCTTGTCAAACAATACGAGGGAACAGTCGTAAAAATCAAGCTTAACTCTACAATCATTAATACACTCACTAATGAAACGATAATTATTCCGAATTCCAGGATAATAGGTGAAAATGTTTATAATTATTCATATCAAGATAAAAGGATAATTATCAGCAACCGGGTTCAGGTTTCTTATTCTTCAAATTTAGATAAGGTACTCGGGTTACTGGTGGATGTCGGATTAAGGAATCCGTGTACGGTTAAAGATACCGAACCTATCGCCCGGGTGGAATCTTTCGGAGATTCCGGAATAGATATGC
>JBFMGN010000436.1:0-3897 GCA_040752435.1 Spirochaetota bacterium | reverse complement strand
TTACAAAAACCAATCTTCCCGTGGTTATTGCGGCTTCGGGTTTAAGCCTTGAAGATTCCTTAAAGGTGTTGCATAAAATACGCGATACTATTCAGCTATGGGCTCTCCCATCCGCGCTGCCGGCTCTCTTTAACGGTAATCTACAGCCCGACTTGGTGGTATCCACCGATCCGGGATATTATGCCGCCATGCACTTACGGTATCTGGAGGCCGGTGAGGATGTCCCTGTGTCGATGCCCCTCTCATCAGCTAAAACAGGCGTTGAAAAGGATAAACTCGTATGTGTCCTCTCACAAAATACTTTCTTTGAAAATGCAGTCATCAATGCTTTTAGTATTCCGGCGGAGTCGATCCCCTCCAACGGTACGGTGGCAGGCACGGCCCTTGAGCTCGCCCTTAAAGTAACTGCCGGTCCGGTCGTTTTTTCGGGTCTTGACTTCTGTTATAGAGACATCCTGTCCCATTCCAGACCCCATGGGTTTGAAGCTTTGGTGGAAAAAAATTCCAACCGATTTGAGCCGTTCTACGGCAGAATATATGCTCGTGCCCAAACCCTGGCTCCTAAATATGATCACGGTTTACAAATACGGACATCCCTCCCCGTGGAGACTTACGCTGAGTGGTTTCGATGGAAGGCATCCGGTGAGCCGAAACGTATTTTCCGAGTTAATCCTTCACCAATAAATCTGGAGCCTATGGTGCCTTTGAATGATAATGAACTTATCTCCATGTGTAATAATCTCACCTTTAAAGAATACAGGCTCGTTCACAGCGTAAAAAAATCAATTTCATTGCCCGAAAAAAAAGTCCGTATAAAAGCGATACTTGGATCTTGGAAGGTCAGTCTGAATCAAACTATGTCCGAACTGTCAAAATCCAAAAAAATTGAAATCTTGCTCCGTAACAGAACAGTCTATGAACTGATATATTATTGCGATCTGCCCGGATTTACTCAAATAAGAAAAAGCCTCAGGCAAGAAGGGGTGACTCCGGCTGTAAATTGTTCACTTTCCGTTCTTAATGGGATTAACGAATTTTTGTCCAGCCTAGATGTTTATGTAGCATGATTGAGACGCCATGACCGACGAGACTCTATTAAACCGCAACCTTCTGGCATTGGCATCCCGGAATCCAAACCTATCGAGGGAAATCGGCTCGGCCGTAAAATCCGACACCATAAAAATGCTTCTTTCCAAATCCGGCAAGATTGTGCCCGCAATCGTTAAAACCGGACGGGAACTTCCACTGCACTCACTTTTCGATCCGGTAAAGGAAGGACAAAAATTTTCAGAATCATATTCCGGCGGCGGATACCTCGTATTCTTCGGCTTCGGAGCGGGCTATCACATCCACCCATTTCTTAAGCGAAAGGACATCTCGAATATCCTTATTATTGATAGGGATGTTTCAGTATTTAAGGAATTGTTTTCAGTTATGGACTTTAGAAATTTTATCCTGGAACCTCGCATCACTTTTCTGGTTGATATGAAACCTGAAAGCATAAAAGAGTATATTTTGTCCAACTATTTCCCGGCCATAACCGGTGATCTTCAAACGATATCCCTGCGCTCACGCTTCCAAACCGAAAATGATTATTTTACTGCGGCCGCTTCCGCCATAAAAGAATGTCTGGGTGTTTTGGCCGATGATTATACGGTTCAGGCATACTTCGGAAAAAAATGGTTTATCAACAGTATCTCCAATTTAAAAATCGCTCAAACGGCTGCAACAACTCTGAAACCTGTACGCCGCGCTTTGATAACCGGGGCAGGCCCTTCCCTTGAGATTCAGGTGGATCGTATCGCAACATTACGTAAAGGCGGTTTCCTTATCGCAACAGATACGTCGCTGCCCTCTTTAATGCTCTACGGATTAAAACCGGACCTGGTAATTTCAATTGACTGCCAGCACATTTCGTACCATCATTTCCTGTCCGGTTTTCCACGGGATATCCCCCTGGTACTGGATCTCGCATCTCCACCCGATTTAACCCGTCTTTCAGAGAAGGTTGTCTTTATTACCAGCGGGCATCCCTTTTCCCAGTATTTAAATACCCACTGGAGAAAATTCCCATACATAGATATATCAGGCGGCAATGTAAGCCACGCGGCTATTTCTCTTGCGGATTCCCTTGGGGCGGAAGAAATATATCTATTCGGTACTGATTTTTCATTTCCGGAAGGAAAATCCTACGCCAGGGGTACTTATCTTTATCCCTACTTTCAGTTCAGGGAGGATAAGTTTCGATCCCTGGAAAACCAGTTTTTCGCTTTCCTTTTAAGAAACAACCACATCGTCAAGGATCGCATAGGCGACACGATTCGATATACAACAAAACCAATGATCAGCTATAAAGAACGCCTTGAGCAGGCTTCCGGGTCTCTATCGTCCAGAATTGTGCCTGTACCCGGAAAAGGTGTTCCATTGCGGGTTGATGAAAAATCCGGTCTCTCAAGAGCCAGGAAAGTAGTCCACACAATTTTTTCAGCCGGCTCTCCAGCCTGCGATTGGAAAGAGTTTCTTACAAACTACTGTAAAGAACTGGAAAATCTTACCCCGCCCGAAGAACCTCTTGCCCGCTATTTCAGGGATTTAAAGAGTTCGGAACGCGACGTCTGGACAACTCTATTTCCGGCGGCTGCCGCACTCAGACGGGAACACGGGAGCCGGGGCGTAAACGGAATAGAGATTTTAATTGAGGTTAAGAAATGGTCGCAAGAAGTGATACGGAAGCAGCTCGTTAAAACTGCATGATCATCCGTAGATGATACCCGCATACCCAACGAAAGAATCGGAAGAATGGATTTTAAGGCTTGTATAGTAGTCAATAAGAACTCCCTCTTTAACACCGCAGCCGGAAGCATACGCGGCAGCCGCCGCAGCCCCGCCGGCTGAACAGGCAGACTTTTCATGGACCGCAAGTTCAATGGCTTCTGCCGCCCGCAGGCTTAATAATGCTTCGATAATTTTCCTGTCGTTTATCTCCATAACCCACTCTTCAGCTTTCTTCCCTTTTCCAGCCGGCGAAAAACCGTATGAAGGTCCGTAATGGGTCAGATCGGTAGAGCCTACCACCGCTATCTTCTTTTTTAATTTCCTGGCGCAATTACAGAGCACTTCGCCCAGGTTAAGCGCATTTCTTCCGGGTTCGGCCCTTAGGCCGACTGTTTTTACCGATGGGAATAAATACTTTATAAAAGGCATCTGTATTTCGACGGTGTTATCCGAGTATACATCTTCTTTACAATTAATTGCACCTTCGATAAGGTTGAGTAAATCCAGATCAGCGGCAATATTACCCAAAGGCGTCTCGTATTCCGATTCTCGGGCTGTGAGTATTCCCCCGGAGGGCGGCAAGTGGCCTCCGACAACAACGATTGAATCCAAATCGCCTTCTAAACCTTTAAAAACAGAGAATGCGAGCTTTCCCGAAAACGTCCAGCCCGCATGCGGCACGACCCCTGCAATACCCGAAAAAGCTGATTTTCCACTGTTCTCTATCTCTTTTTCCCAGGCCCGCATAATTTCGAGAACCTCGCTTCGCCCCCCCGGATACCAGCCGGCAGGCAGGGCTCTACGTCTTAGACCCATATAATCCCCCATTCAATTATTCATTCTCCTCTGGCATAATCAAGCTTACTAAAGAAAAGCGGGTGCGTACAGAAAAAAAAGTATTCACATCTTCGATTTTTTTCGTATAATGATACTATGGACAAAAAATATACGTTATTTTACATTATTTTCTCTGTTATTTTTCTTCTTTTACTAATTACATGGACAGTCATACGATTTCTGAATATTCAGTATGCAAATACTCTCTCCGCCGCCGAGAGGTTTGAAAATCTTAAAGAGAACGTCGTCTCTTCCTACCTCGCCCGGGGAACGTTTGATTCTGAT
>JBFMGN010000435.1:0-3907 GCA_040752435.1 Spirochaetota bacterium | reverse complement strand
AGGTTTGTTCGTCGCACCCCCCCCTCTTTGCACACCTACATGATCGCCACCGAACCCTTGGATGATGCAACGCAGGAACGCTTTGGTTTCAGGGAAAACAGTCTCGGGGATACTTCTCTGAAGACGATGGCCTATATGCGCATCTATGGGAATCGCCTGCTGTTCGGAGGTGGCGACAAGCTCTTCTCGAAGGCAAATACAGCCGCCGACCAGAATGCCGGTAGCTACCGGAAACTTCACGCCGGTATGCTGCGCAGCTTCCCCTTCTTGGACAGTACACGCATCGAAGCTGCCTGGGGTGGGCCGCTTCATGAACCCCTCAACACTACGCCGGTGGTCAGACTAGCAGCGGAGTCTCCAAATGTAGTGCTGAGCGTCGGCTACGGCAGTTCAGGTGTTGCGCTGACCCAGTTTTCGGGCAAGATGGTGACCGGCCTCGTTCTGGGCAAGCCGCACGTTGACCCGGACGCGGAGCGGCTGCGCCAGATGTACGAAACTTTACGCATTCCGGTGCGCGAAGTGATGAAACTAGGAATTCGATCTCTGTGGTTCTCTATGTTCAGTAAATAGGGCGCTGAATGGCGGATGCTTCTTTTTGTCTATCTCTCGACGGATTAGGAATACCACATAGCAAATCGCCGCCCAACCCGCGCGTGCAGGCGACTTGCTCCGCCGCTGCGCGGCTTCGCAAGCGCCTGACGCCAACCGTTAGGCAGAAGGAGACATAAACGATGTGCAGGCTAACTGAAACCGATAACAAGGACAGGTTAGAGGCTCTAAAGTTTATTTCTCAGACACACCGTTCCCTACATGACCAAAGACGCAAAGCTGAGTTGCAGGCATTTTTCACGAGTGCAACCTTCTACGCGCTAATTGGAGCGGCCAAGTTTACCGGGAGACTCACAATCCCCGACACGAATCGAGGGGTCTTTCTTTTCGGGGCTTGGGTGTTGCTTTTCGCTGTGGCCCTTGTCTCCTCGCTTTACCTCTGGGGTCTACACGCAGCCAACACTGTCAATCGACGTTTTGCTGAACAGGCTGAAGATCAGATCATGGATGCCCTTGATCTGAAAAAGCCTGAGGGCGCCGGTGCTCCGCTGGCAAACACCAGAATCTGGCAGATAGCCATGATTGTGATACTCGCCTTGGGAGTGGGATTCGCATTCACGTTTTTTTGAGAAAGGAACTGCCGAACAACTGGATGCACCTGCCGTGTATTCGCTGCGCTCATCCACGGCAGGTGATCCTCCACGTTGGGCGGCTAAATCGGAAATCGAAAAACCTAAAGTTATTTACCAATAACGGTAAATGCATTATAGTATGCAACGTAAAATGATTTAGTTTAGAAAGGTAGACATATGTACGTGGCAGAAATGGTAGAAAAGATCAAGATTTCTTCTGAATTAAAGAAACGGATCGAAGAAATAATTAAAAGCGATGACACCTACAGTATTGAACTTCAGGAGTATCTTCAGAAAATTTATAAAATTGAAAAAGAGACGATCCAGCATTTACGCACTATTGAAAGAGAAATGAATGAGAGAAGCATAGAGGCAAGAAATAGAGAGGAGTGAACCCTTCTATAGTCGAAGACTGCTTCTGGCTTCCGACAAACGGTCGAAATACAATTTTTCCAGTGCGCCGTTTGTTCCCGACAGCTCTTTTACCACGCGTTCGGTCCAATTAAGGTATTCGGTTTTTCTTTTGTACGTCCACAGAGCAGGCGGAGCATTCATTATATCGGTTATATTGGATATTTTATCTGCCAGTTTAATATTTTTAGCTCCTGCGGATATACCCCTGGCATGGACTATCTGGAGCTGTTTTCGTAGTTCTTTCGACAGCTTTTTATCATCAGTTACTTCTTTTACAAGATTCAATATTTCCAGGCCGAAATTTTTTTCAAGCTCCTCTTCGGTTGTATCCGTATCCTCCAGGGTATCATGCAGGATAGCGGCCGTAAGTATTCGGTGGTCGTTGATCCCGCCGAAAGTGGAAAGGTAAAAGGCGACGGCTATGGGATGATTGATGTACGGTGACCTTTCAATGTTCTTTCGTCTTTGGCCGGTATGTTTTTCGGCTGCAAATTGTAAGGCCTTAAAAATCAGTTGGAATTGGTCTAAGCACGTGTCCATAGTAAAACCTTTTGCATATATACTTTAAACAATAGAAGATCATTTATCAAGCAAAGAAGATGGGTTTGGGTAAATTGCCCTTTAGTGACACCCTTTCGTTTGAAAAGTCTAATATTTTTGAATTTCATCTTGACATGGAATACCCGGTGTTATATGCTATTTCCCTGTAATTTCTTCGCATTTTGCGAAGATTTCCAATCCAGCCCAGATGCGGCCGGAGGCCGCGATGGGAATTTAAAATTAGCACAGTAAAGGAGGCAGAATATGCAAAGATTCAAAAAGCTCTTATGTTTACTTCTTGTCGTAAGCTTCATTTGCACCGGCTCGCTGCTCTGGGCAGGTGGGGCCAAGGAAGGCGCCAAACCAGTTAAGATCGGCGCCCTTATTCCATTGACCGGTGCCCTCTCCGAGTTTGGTAAAGGTTTTAGAGATGCCGGAGATATGGTGGTAAAGCAGTTTGCCGAAGCCGGTTTTCCAATCGAGCTGAAATATGGTGATACGGAAACTGCCGCCATTCCGGGTGTCGAGGCGGCCCGCACCCTGGTCAATGTGGAAAACGTACCTGTCCTGATCGGTGCCGCGGCCAGTGGGGTCAGTATTCCCGTCGCGGAGTCGGTTTCTATTCCCAACCAGATACCGCAAATCTCCAATGCTTCAACCTCCCCTCTGCTTACGTTACTGCCGGCGGACCAGGGAAAGGATTTTCTCTTCCGCACATGCCCCTCGGATGCACTTCAGGGGGTTATTCTTGGCAAATTAGCAGCCGATGAAGGGTACAAGAAAGCGGCCGTGTTTTGGGTAAACAATCCCTACGGCCAGGGGCTGATGGAGGAGTTTAAGGCTTCCTTCGAAAAAAGAGGTGGAAAGATCGTAGCATCGGTGCCTCATGACGAGAAACCCGCACCCACCTACGTTTCCGAGCTCAAGCAGCTCATGCAGGCTCAACCGGAAATCATGCTGGCTCTGGGCTATCCCGGACAGGCGACCGTCTACCTTAAGGAGTTCTTCGAGGCCGGCTACAACAAGACTACGAAGCTTCTCTTCTGCGACGGCACCAAATCCGTTGAAATGCCTAAAGCTTTGGGACCTCAGAACCTCGCTGGTTTCTTGGGTACTGCTGCGGGCTCTGAGGGAGGGGTTTCCTCTGAGATCTTTAAAAAAGATTTCGAGCAGATATACGGCAAGTTACCGCCCCTTCCCTACATGGACAACTTCTACGATGCAGTGGTTATCGCAGGACTGGCTGCCGCGACATGCCAGGCTCAGAAGAAGCCCATCACGGGAGTTAATGTGCGCGACAACTTGCGGTTTGTAGCCAACCCTCCGGGTGAGGTCGTCAATGCGGGAGTTGCAGGATTTAAGAAAGCTCTTGAGCTTATCAAAGCGGGTAAAGACATCAATTATGAAGGTGCAGCCGGTTCTAATGACTTTGACAAGAACGGCGACGTGGTTACTCCAATTGAAGTCTGGAAGTATATAGAACAAGATCCTTATATCCAAACCATCCGACTGGAGAAGCCGTAATCGCATCCATTATTTCGCAGCTTGCGTAAAGCGTGTGATTTTTAAAGTCAGCAGTTAAATGCAAAACGGCCGGGCGCCCATCAGGGAGCCCGGCCGTTTGTGTCTTCACCCTTCTGTCCACCGGCCCGCTAAAACCGCGACACCTGGCGCTCTTCTCCGATGATGCCTCTCGGCCGGGTGACGGTGACAATAATCAGGAGAAGACCGATGATTACGTAGCGGATATAGGGAGCCCGGGTCTGGAAACC
>JBFMGN010000434.1:0-3919 GCA_040752435.1 Spirochaetota bacterium | reverse complement strand
AACAGTATCTCAGAGGAGCTGATAAATAAATATCAGGAAAAGAAACAGAAAAAGGAAGCGGTTCGATCGAAGGAGAAGGTAAAATCATGGTAAAATCTGAACTTATTAAACGAAGTCCTTTAAGGATACTTGAAAAGTCAATCAATGGCGGGGTAGGCCGGGGTAATATCGGAGTGCTTGCTTCCAGAAAAGGAGTGGGGAAAACCGCCTGTCTGGTTCACATCGCCACGGATAAACTGCTCCAGGGGAAAAACGTCATACATGTCTCTTTTTCAGCCAAAACCGATTATATAATAAACTGGTACGAGGATATTTTTACAGAAATTGCCAAAAAACTGAAACTTGAATCCGCGGTTGATGTTCACGATGAGATAATAAAAAACCGGGTAATCATGAATTTCAACCAGGAAGGCGTCAAGATAAACCGGGTTCTTAAGAGCCTTGAAGCCATGATAATAAGCGGTAATTTTGCAGCCGAAACGATTGTGGTTGACGGTTTCGATTTCTCAAAATCGAATGTGGAGGAACTCCACCAGGTCCGTGAATTCGCCGACCACACCGGCCTCGAGTTCTGGTTCAGCGTTTCTCTCAAAGACGAGGAACCGCTTTTTGATGAGACAGGCATGCCCTACGAACTTAAAAGCTTCCTTCCGGGCATCGCCGTACTTATAACGTTGAAGTTCGAAGGGAACCATGTCCGCTTACAATTAATAAAAGACCACGATGAGGTGGCTTTAAAAGATCTCCACCTGAAGCTGGACCCTAAAACCCTGCTGATCGCGGGAGAATAGAGACTATGACCCTACAATTACCTGGATCGAAGCACCCCTTTCCGTTCACAGAATCGGATAAGGGAGCACTTTGAACAAAAGGGAGACTGGGGGGTGCATATTTTCTGCCCGTAGGATACCAAAACTTCGTTTATGGTAATCCAATATTTCTTAGGAAGGACTGCCATAAGAGCGACTTCAGTCTCTGCCGGTGTTTTTGTTTCGACCCAGCCCATCCTGTTGGAAATCCTATGTACATGTGTATCAACGCAAATGGCATCGATACCATATCCAAGGTTTAAAACAAGGTTTCCGGTTTTCCGGCCAACCCCCGGGAGTTGAAGCAATTTCTCCAGAGAGGCGGGTACCACTCCCCGCATGCCAGCCAGAATCTCGGCGGTTTTTTTGATGTTTTTTGCTTTCGTCTTATAGAAGCCAGCGGGATAAATAAGATTGGCGATAGTTTTTTCATCCATACCGGCTATTTCTTCTGATGTGGAGGCCCTTTCAAACAGGCGTTCTGAAGCAGGTAATGTAACTTCATCCTTCGTCCGCAAAGAAATCATCGTTGAAATGAGAATCCTGAAGGGATCCGCCCGCCGGTTGGCTATCTGTGAAACCGACGGCAGGGCGTTTCCGGACACGGTTTTTTTAAGAAGCTTGATGATTGCATCCCATTCAATGTTATTCGGGTCAGCTTTCATTACGGCCGCTTTCCAAGAGTACGACGGCGAATGCCTCAATCGCCCGGCCCTCACCAACAGCATCCACATTCTCCTTGGTTTTACCTTTTACCGAAACTCTGCTATAAGGAAGGTCGAGATCCTGAGAGAGAGTTTGTCGTATATTTTCTATGAAAGGTAGAATTTTCGGAGCCTGAAGGATAACAGTGGAATCAAGATTTACAACGCTATATCCCGCGTTCCTGATAAGGGATACAATATTTGTGAGCATAACCCTGGATGAAAGACCTTTATATTTGGGATCGGAGGAAGGGAAATGAGTACCAATATCTCCCAGCCCGGCAGCCCCAAGGATGGCATCGATTATGGCGTGGATCAGCACATCGCCGTCAGAATAGCCTTCTTCACCCCAGGCGGCAGGAATTGCAACACCACCGATCATCAAAGGTCTGCCCGGAACAAGCCGGTGAAGATCGTACCCTATTCCCACGAGCATTCAATAAGCTCCAGGTCTTTCGGATATGTCACTTTCCTGTTGGCCGGATCTCCGGCTATGGTAAAAACGTTTCCCTTATACCGATTATAGATTTCCGTATCATCCACGTAAAAACCACCGTCCGAGGCGGCTGCTTCATGGGCTTCGAGGATTTCCGGATACTTGAACCCCTGGGGTGTCTGGGCCGCCATCACGGTCCCCCGCTTTAAGTGCCCGGTGATAAAAGAGGAGCTATCAACCATTTTCATTGCATCCCGGGCATGAATAACGGGGACACACGCCCCGAACTCAACGGTTTTTTCAAGGACAGCCAGGATAATTTCCTTTGAAACCCAGGGACGCGCCCCGTCATGGATCAATACGTACCTGGGTTTATAAGATTGCAAGGCCGTAAGTCCCAGGGCGACGGATTTTTGCCGCGTTTCACCGCCTTCCACAAGCAGGAGGGTAGAGTAAACCGGAATCCCGCCCAAAGCAGCCAGGGTTGGTTCCTTCTGATTTTTGCAGAAAGTGACAACAATGGTCGGAAACACTCCCGTGTCAATAAAAGGCGTAACCGCCATGGCAAGGAGGCTGGCTCCGTTTACAGTGAGATATTCTTTCTTTACACCGTTTCCCATCCTGGAACTTGTTCCGGCAGCGGTGATTACAACGGCGGCCTGCCTGCGCCGTGCCCTGCGCGGCAGGCAGGCCCGGTTAAAGAAACTATTTTGTATCACACCCTTTCCAGTTTGCTGAAAATGAGCTGTTCTACTTCATCCTTGGTTTTTCCCAATGAAAAAGAGATCTCATCAACCATGAGTTTTAAGGCGCTGTCGAATAATTTTCTTTCTAAAATGGGAAGTTCTTTCACTCTGCTCCGATGGTACAAAGTACGGACAACAGTGGCGATATCAAGAACGCTGCCTTTTTTTAGCAGATCCAGGTTTAATTGGTACCGCAGTTTCCAATCCGCAGTTACAGGTTCATAATCCTCGGATATTAAAGCCAGGGCTTTTTTTGCCTCGGTGCTGGATACAATGGGACGGATTCCCAGCTCTTCGGCTTTATCAACCGGAACCATGACTTTCATATCTGTTACTTCAAGGTATATAATATAATACGGTATTTTATTTTCTTTGAATTCTTTTTCTTCGATCGCAATTACTTTGCCAACTCCTTGAAGAGGGTATACAACTTCCTGATTAAGTTTAAATTTATGCGCCGATACATTCTGTTTTGAGGATTTCATATGGTTATTATACAAGAAACGAGGTATATAGTCAAAAGGGGGGCGATAATTTATGGAAAAAAAGAAAAAAGCCTTTATAAATATTCTATCATATATAGCATTACCCATTTTTATACTGGCTGTTGGCATTAGCGTATGGATATTCAGAAAAGAGTTATGGGCGATCTTTTCAACTCCGGAGAAACTGAAAGCGTGGGTAAGGGGTTATGGCCTTGCTGGTCCGCTGGTATTTATCGGACTACAGTTTATTCAGGTGGTCATTTTCGTTATACCTGGTGAGATTCCCCAGGTCGCCGGCGGATACTTGTTTGGAATTTGGCTGGGACTCCTGTATTCTCTGACAGGCATTACCTTTGGTTCGTTATTTAATTTTTTTCTAGCCCGGTTTCTCGGCCAACCCTTTATACAAAAGACAATAGGAAAGGAAAAAATTGATAAATTTGACGGTATAATTGGGTCAAAGAGGATTAAGACGGCGTTTTTTCTGCTTTTTGTTATTCCGGGTATACCGAAAGATGTCCTCTGTTATGTTGCGGGACTGTCCTCCATGAGTTTCCAGCCGTTTCTCCTGATATCGCTGGCAGGCAGACTTCCCGGAATTTTAGGAAGTGTCTTTATGGGAAACGCCGCGTCCGGGGAAAAATGGTTTATCGCCGCAAGTGTCCTGGCCGCGGCCACTCTTCTTTTCCTGCTCGGCCTCTTATTCAGGGATAAAATTCAGGACCTGATAGAAAAAATA
>JBFMGN010000433.1:0-3929 GCA_040752435.1 Spirochaetota bacterium | reverse complement strand
CCGTATCTGCAGGGCTTGCACGCAATAGAAAACCAAAGACAGAACCCTCTGAACAACAGGTACTAAAGACAGCACCTGGAAAAAAAATTGATAGTACGGATTTGAAAATTCCGGCGGAATATTCTCAAATTTGGGAAAAAAAATGGTATCCTTTCAGGGGAAAAATGGAAAAGTGGAGTTGGGAAGAGGTGGAGAAGTACTGGATAGACCCGATTGAAATCGGTATCAATATCGTATCCGAAGAAAATGACAGGCTGATAAAAGAGATATTCGGCAAGGTGCCGTAAAGATATATCTTAAAAGTTTAACTATGGAATGTTATGACATATAGAAAAGAATGGCTTGTATTAGCCGTGGGTGCATTTCTCCTTATAACAGGCAGCTCTTGTTTGACCAACGCACCATCAAAAGCATCGGATACTCTTCCTTCGGCGATTGTAGAAGATCGTGAGCGTGCCCTTAAGGTAATTCAAACACCGGAAACGGTTCCGGTTCCAATTCCCCATGAAGAAGCGCCTGAAATCAGCAGTGATAGTGAGAAACCACCCGGCCGAGCGGAGGCATATAGAGAATTAATCACCAGGACCACGCTGCCTGAATTTGACAAACCGGAGGCCGTCGGTGCTGAAGAGGCAACACCGCCGGAGAGAGAAGAATCAATTATTGTCACTGAGAATCTTCCAAAACCACAGTATGAACTTGAACCTTTGAAAAAGATCAGTGAAACTTCAGTTGCTCCGGAATTATCCAGGCCTTCCGATTATCAGATACCCGCGCACCGTTCACCTTTCGATCTAGAGAGTCAACCGCCGATCCCACCCCCGGCTCAAAGTTCCGTTACATCATCACCCATTGTACAGAAGATCACAAGTCAGAAGATGCCCGAGGGGGAAAACGTTAAAACAAAGAGTATTAATGCCCAAAAAGGTGATACAATTGGTATTACCATGGACCGGAGAGGGTGGTTATATCTGGGAGAAAGCGGTGGAAAAGATGGCATAGCGTTCATATCGCGTACTATAGACAGCAGCAGTACGGCCTTCATTTTTAAAGCTGAAAAACGCGGGCAGTATAGATTGCTTTTTCAATATCAGGACATGGGAAAATCTACCGTTGAAAATGAACAGGTAATAGTTTCCGTTCTCGAAAAGACGGAATCGGAAAATGTTCTGGCGGCCCAAAAAACGCCGGCAAAGGAAGAAAAGTCTGAGAGTCCGGTGGATTATAGTATTGCTGAACGGCTTTTTAAGGATAGCAGATACCAGGATGCCCTTAGGGAATATCTTCGAATATATAGAGAGAACGATCCGTACTTGAATAACCGGATTGCAGAACTTTACGTATTGTTGGATAAATATATCAACGCTGAAGAATATTGGTTTAAAAATTTGAATGAAGATAACGCGTACAGGAACTTGGCGCTGCGCGGCTTGATAAAGTCATCTGCAAAGCGGAAAGCGGAAGATATTTTCGATAAATACTTAAACGATTTTCTGCGTATTCGTGAGATCTCGATAAAAGATGAATTAGCGGAAGCGGCAGAGTTCCAGAAGGGGGCCGGCCGTCTTCAAACTGCCTCCACTCTGCTATTTGAGTATCTTGCCCGATATCCGGATGACAAGAAAATTGACTGGATTTACTTTTCCCTTGGCCAGATATTTGAGATGGAATCAGAGATTAGAGATATTCGAAGGTCTAAAGAGTATTATAACAAAATTATAAATTCATACCCGACGAGTATGTACTGGGATAAGGCGAATGAGCGCATCATGTATCTGAACAGGCATTTCTTTCAGATTCATTAGCTTACCCCAATTTTTGCCTGCAGTTGACATTTGAGCAATTAAAGGTTATAAAAGTTTTAACTTTAAGGTAATTAAGCGTATGTTGGAAGGACTATCGAGAAAATTCACAGACATCATCCGACAAATATCCGGTAAAGCCCATATCAGCGAAAAAAATATCCAGGATGTCGTGGATGAAATAAAAAACAGCCTCCTTGAAGCCGATGTAAATCTGCGTGTTGTCCGCCGGTTTGTCAACCGGACGATAGAAGAAGCGAAAGGGGAGAAAGTACTTACTTCCTTAAGCCCCGGACAGCAATTTATAAAAATCATCTATGATAAAATGGTTCAACTGTTGGGGGATGAGAAACAGGACTTGCGCCTTAAGGGACCGGATACACAGTCGGTAATTCTCCTCCTTGGGTTACAGGGTTCTGGGAAAACAACTACCGCCGTAAAGCTGGCGCTTTCCCTTAAGAAGAGAGGTAAGCGAGTATTGCTTGTGGCTGCCGACCTTGTTCGCCCGGCAGCGGTAAAACAGTTGTGCGTGCTTGGCGGGCAGGTCGAGGTTGACGTATATACGGAAGAAACGAAAAATCCGGTGGAAGTTGTAAAAAATGCGCTTACCTATGCGGCCAAAAACCAATTTGATACTGTCATTGTTGACACCACCGGACGTCTCCATATCGATTCAGAGATGATGGCAGAGATAAAACAGATAAAAGCCGTATCAAAACCGGATGAGACCCTCCTGGTAGCGGATGCAATGACCGGGCAGTACGCGGCGGATATCGCCAAAGAATTTGACGAAAATGTGGAATTAAGCGGAGTTATACTAAGTAAGTTCGATTCTGATACGAGAGGCGGTGCGGCGTTATCCCTTAAAACAATCACCGGCAAAGCCATCAAGTTTATCGGGGTCGGGGAAAAATTGCAGGATCTGGAACCCTTCTACCCAGATCGGATAGCATCACGCATTCTCGGAATGGGGGATGTAGTCACCCTCGTTGAAAAGGCCCAGGAAACCATCGCCGTCGCTGAAGCGGAAAAACTAAGGCGGAAAATGGAAACGGCTACCTTTACCTTGCAGGATTATCTCGAAGAGTTTAAAAGAATTCGGAAAATGGGATCACTGGAAGCGTTGGTAAAAATGATTCCGGGTATGCAGGGCAGCCTGGATGAATCCTCAATAAATGAAGATGAAATAAAATATGAAGAAGCAATAATTTTCTCAATGACAATGCCGGAGAGGGAGAATTATAGAATTATCGGTCCGTCACGCCGTAAAAGAATTGCAAAAGGCAGCGGAACCTCGGTTTTCGAAGTTAACCGGTTGCTGAAAAAGTTTGAAAAAATGAAATTGATGATGAAAAAAGTTTCAAAAAACAAGAAATACCAGGCTCAGATGTTATCGCAGCTTGGTAGATAAGTCAGTTGAATGGAGGGAGGTTCGAGTGAGTGTAAAAATAAGACTAAAAAGATTCGGTACGAAAAAAAGACCATACTACAGAATAGTTGTTATGGATTCTAAAGCGCCGCGAGATGGAAGAACAATCGAAGAAGTAGGGTTCTATCATCCGATTGAGGTTGAAGAAAAGCAGATTAAGCTCAAAGAAGACCGTATCAGGGCGTGGATTGAGAAAGGCGCAAATCCCACTGATACTGTAAAAAAGTTGTTAAACAAAAACAAATTCTATCTCAAATAGAAAAGGAGCTCCATGTGGAAAAAGATCTCGTTGAATACATTGCCAGGTCCCTTGTTGATGAACCGGAAGGTGTAGTCGTAAATATGATTGAAGGTGAAAAATCCACGATTCTTGAGTTAAAAGTTGCACAAAAAGATATAGGTAAGGTAATAGGTAAGCACGGACGGATTGCAAAGGCCATCCGGACAATTTTAAGTGCCGCCGCGACCAAGAGTGGTAAAAGGTTCGTGCTTGAAATTCTTGACTAATGGATAAACTTGCAGTTGGGATTGTAAGCACCACATACGGTGTAAGGGGATATCTTAAAGTAAAAAGTTTATCGGGGGATACCGCCCATATAGTAAAACTGAAGGATATTACACTAAAAAATAAAACGAGAGAAATTGTTTTTAAGGTAGAAGAGGCGAGAGCGGCCGGAAGCTTCTGTCTGATGAAACTG
>JBFMGN010000432.1:0-3942 GCA_040752435.1 Spirochaetota bacterium | reverse complement strand
GTGAAGACCGCCCAGCGAAAAAGAGAGTTTGAAGGTGCCGTCGACCCCATAACCCTTTCCGTAATTTACAACCGTCTTCTTACTATAAACCAGGAAATGGGCATCACCATGATCAATACCTCCATCTCCCCCATATTCGCCGAGGTGCACGATTTTTCCTGCGCCCTCTGCGACTGGAACAACAGGATTGTGGCCCAGATCGACGGTGTTCCATCGCACACCGCCTCTGCAATGGAAGCCGTCAAGGCAGTAAGCCGGGAGTTCGGAGAAGATATTCATCCCGGTGATGTATTTGTCTTAAACGATCCCTACCTGGGGGGAACCCATCTGCCCGATATCACCATCATGAAGCCGATTTTCTTCGATGGCATGCTCCAGTTCATCGCCATCAACCGCGCTCACCATGGGGATGTGGGCGGCATTGAACCGGGCTCCTACGCCCCCAGTGCCAGGGAACTGTTCCACGAAGGAATACGGATCCCGCCTTTGCGTATATTCCGGAATGAAAAGCCGATTCAGGATGTGGTTAACCTGATACGCATCAACACCCGCCTGCCGGATGCCCTCTGGGTCGATATGAAAGCCCAGGTTGCTTCCTTAAGGGTGGCGGAAAAAAGGATTATCGAGCTGATCACCAGGTACGGGGTTCTGAAAACACGGGCGACCGTGGAAGACATCCATCAGTACGCGGAAAAAAGGATGCGGCTGGAAATTGAAAAGCTTCGGGACGGCGTATATGCAGGCGAAACGTACCTCGATTCCGACGGGTTCACCGATAGTCCCATAAAAATCAAGGTAACCATAACAATCCAGGGAGAGGAAGCCTGGGTGGATTTTGCAGGCTCCGATCCTCAGGCAACAGGCTTCGTGAACTCTCCCCTGGCAAATACGGCGACCTGTGTGTACGTGGCCTTCTTGACCACTGTTACAACTCCGGATATTCCCCATAATGAGGGAGTCTACAGGCCGATTCATATTACCGCACCGGTTGGGTCGGTGGTAAACCCCAGGTTCCCGGCACCGGTCGCTGCCTGTACGCTGGATACGGCCTGCGCCATCCTGGAAGCATGCTGGATAGCCCTCTCCAAGGTCCTTCCCGACCGTGTTCCGGCGGGATGGAACCGATGGAACGGCCCGACCATTACCGGTATTGATCCGCGCAATAGTAATTTCTACGTTATGTTTGGCTTTAACGGCTTCGGAGGTGCGGGCGGGATGCCTGGAATGGACGGCCGGCACTATATCGGCGACGGTATCGATCTTGGGGGACTCATCGCTCCGAATATCGAAACCAATGAAACCGACTATCCTCATATTACCGAGTTTAACGAGTTTACCACAGATTCCTGCGGAGCGGGTAAGTTCCGGGGAGGGTGCGGGGCGAAATACAGGATAAAGTTCTACGATGAGTCTCCCACCCTGGTGATGTTCGGGGACGGGAAGAAGAATCCTCCTTACGGATTGTTCGGCGGGCTGCCCGGTACGTGCAACCGCGCATATTTAAACGAAGGCCGACCAGGGGAGAGAGAGTTAAAGGCCAAGGAAGCGGTAAGCTTGAAAGCCGGTGATACCTATTCCACCTATCCCTCGGGCGGCGGTGGATGGGGAAATCCGAAGGAACGGGATCCGGATCTTGTCCGGCTGGATGCGAGGAATGAAATTATTTCGAGGGAGAAGGCGGAGGAGGCATACGGAGTTGTGCTTGAAGGGGCGGACTATACTATCAACTATGAAAAAACAAGGCTGTTAAGGAGCAAAACTTTCGAGGGAGGATTCAATGGCTGATATCAAAAAAATCGCTGTTCTTGGCGCTGGGAGCGGCGGGTTTATGTGTGCGGCGGATCTGGGCCATATGGGATACGAAGTCGCCCTGTTTTCCAGGGAACCCGGACGAATTAAAGGGGTTAAGGAAAAGGGAAGGATTGAGGTACTTGATATCAACTCGAAACCTACGGGCATATGGGGGAAAGTCTCCCTTGTTACAACTGACATAAAAGAGGCTCTTCAGGGAGCCCAGGTGATACTTAACCCGATACCATACTTTGCCTGTGAAGAGTATGCCCGGCTTGCAGCCCCCCACCTGGAGGAAGGCCAGACGGTTATCTATCTGGGCAAGGGCGGCGCCTGCCTTACATGGGCTAAAGTTCTCAGAGAACTGAAAATTAACAGGCAGGTGTACCTGGCAGATACAAATACCCTCCCCTACGGTGCCTCGAGAAAGGGCGATTTTCAGGTGCGCCTGGAAAACAGGACCCAGAATCTGATCATCGCAGCCTTCCCAGGAAAGGACATCGATCGCGTGGCGGCCGCAGCCGCAACCCTCTGGCCGAAAAAGAACGGTTATGCCATCCGCAAGGGACAGAACGCCATAGACTCTATCCTGGTAGACTACAATGCCATTACCCATACACCGCCTATGATCTGTAATGCAGCCCGGATTGAATCCGGGGAAAAGGATTTCTGCCTCTTTGGCAAGAAGGAAAATACTCCCGGAGTGGTCAGACTCATCGAGAGGATTGACCGGGAGAGAATGGCGCTCGGGCAAGCCCTGGGGTTGAAACAGTACCCTTTGGAAGAAGAGATCATGATGGTCAAGTGGAATCCTCATGGTGAAGAGTATGTTCTCCCGCTCTACGATGCGATCCATACTCCTTTTCTCGAGGTATGCGAAGGGCCCTTTACCCTCGATACCCGGCATTTGAAAGAGGATATTCCCTATGGACTGGTTACCTTCTCTTCGCTCGGAAAGATGCTTAATGTACCGACACCGGTTACGGATGCGGTTATCACCCTGGCCGAGGGTCTCCTTGAGCGGGATTTCCGCAGCCTGGGCCGGACTGTAGAGGCGATGGGAATTGATCCTGCCTGGCCGGTTCTGAAACTGAAGCTCTATCTCAGGGAAGGTGTGGTACCTTCCTGATTCATCGGTCGAAGGCCGTACCATGCGAAACGAAGCTACCCAATATGCTGGCCCTAGCTTCTCGCACTTGAAGAGTGATACTACGCGCGTGAGCTCGTAGTTCTTCATTACGGCGAGGAATTAATAAATATAGGAGAAATACTTAGAGGCAATTTCAAAAACCAAAAGTTGTTAGCCACGGAAGCACACGGAAATATGCGGAATAAATAATAGGATTGTTTATTAAGCAAAGAATTATTTAAATTATCTTTTTTCCGTGTCTTTCCGTGGATTCCGTGGCTACCCCATATGCTTGCCCTAGCTTCTCGCCCTCGAAGGGGGCTTATATTTTGAAAGAACCTCCTTAAAAAAATAAAAGAGAAAGAAGGGTAAAGATATGGCAAATTTAAATGGAAGGGATTTACGAGGCATAGCAGATTTTTCCAGGGAAGAGATTGAGTTTACCCTTGAGGCAGCCAAACTTTTAAAGGTGGAACTGAAGATGGGTAAGCCCCACAGATTGCTGGAAGGGAAAAGCTTAGCCGGGATCTTTGAGACCCCCTCCACCCGTACGAGTATCTCCTTCGAAACGGCCATGACCCAGCTTGGGGGCCATATGCTCTGGCTCGACGAAAAGAGGCTCTGGGTCGGTGAGGCGGCCGAGGAAGACTGGCACGATACCATCAAAACGATCGACAGGTACGTGGATGGTATTGCATACAGGGCGATTCAGAGGGATAGGCTTGAAAGCGCAGCCGAGTATGCCGATATTCCTCTCATCAACGCCTCCTGTCCCGTAGAACACCCCTGCCAGGCCTTTGCGGATATCATGACTATGATAGAAAAAAAAGGTCCGGTCCAAAAATCAAAAATGGCGCTCTTATGGGGCTATCGGACTGCGAACCCTCCGGCGGGACTTACCAACTCCCTTATGCTTATGGCAGGGAAGCTTGGTTTTGAACTGGTAATAGCCTGTCCTGAGGGCTTTAACCCGGACATGAATATTAAGGCTGCGGCAGACAGGGAAGCCGGCCTGACAGGCG
>JBFMGN010000431.1:0-3943 GCA_040752435.1 Spirochaetota bacterium | reverse complement strand
CTGACTTAATTGGGTCGCATGTTTTTCAGGAAAAAGTTCTTTTTTAACTTCACCGATGTACCGCCTGTTATTGGTGGTTTCAACAATTACCAGGATAGAGAAACAGATAATAAACAGGCTTGTAACAATAAGAGGGATAAATAATTTAATTCTCATTGTCGATTCCTCTTATGCGCCATATATTCAGATGGTTTTAAGCTCAACGGTTTACCCGGGCTTAGAATTGAATAGTTGCGACCTGATACCCGCCACGGTCGACGCAACTGATCAGAACTTTACCAGACTTGTCGCACCATTTTTTTATATCCTCCGGAAAGCTCGGACAATCAGCATGCACCTCTACGGTCGTTCCCGGCGTAATACTCCGGGCCTTGATAGACAGTTTTAATACAGGCTGCGGGCATTTCAGCCCCTTGCAATCAAGTATTTCTGGCATATAATCTCCTTCAAAAATCTGTAAAAATTTTCAATACCGATCTAAAATCATTTACGTACAATGGTTTTTATCACCTCACCCTTAATGTTTCGCAAACAAACGATAAGCGATTTACCTGGCCGGCTGTGCGTTGCGCAGCCGAGGCAAGGGTCGTAAGCCCTGAAAGCCATCTCGACCATGTTAAGCAAAGAATCATCCACCTTCCCCTTTTGAATCAATTTTTTCGCCGCTTTCTCAACCGACATGCACATCGCCGCCGAGTTTCCCAGTGAAGCAACTATCAGGTTACAACCGGTAATAATACCGTTTTTGTCGGTAGTGTAGTGATGGATGAGCGTACCCCTCGGAGCCTCTACAATGCCGATGCCCTCTGATGGCTCTTTCAGTTCCATATTCCTTATTTCACGTGATGTAAGCTCAGGCGCCTCTGCCAGTTCTACGAGCCTTTCCGCACAGTACAATGTCTCTATCAGCCGGGCCCAATGGGTTGCAAGGGTGTAGTGCGCCGGTTTCCCGCCGAGGGTAGCGTACATTTTTTCGTACTCTTTTTGCGCAAGCGGGGTTGCCATGCCGGCCGCGACATTGAGCCGGGCCAGGGGAGCCACCCGGTAAATACCGCTCTTGATGCCATCGGTAAAGCCGTTCCATCCGACAGAGCGAAGAAATGGGAATTTGATATAGGACCAGGGTTCCACATGCTCACCGATCACCTTCGCGTACTGTTTTGGTGTAAAGGTAATGAACTCTTTGCCATTAGAATCTACCACCCGGATACTGCCGTCATAAAAGTTGACTTTTTTATTTTCATCGACCATCCCCATGTAGTATGTCTCATGATAGTAGATGTCGGATAGAATAAGATCCCGGCATTTATCAAGTCCGAGTACGATTTCGTCAAAAGTTTTAAGGCTGAATTGGGCGAACTTTAACGCATCTTGGGCAAAGGCCCGCATTCGCTGCCTGATTTCATCGCTTAGGGCTTTGGCGACACCACCGGGCAGCCCAAGCACCGGGTGGATCGGTTTGCCCGCTATCTCGGAAATGAGCTCCCGCGCCCGCTTGCGAATCTGGATGACTGCCTTCCCGGTTTCGATTCCGACCGTACGTATAACGCCGAGTATGTTGCGGGAGGCCTTATCCACCTCAAGCCCCGCGATGAAATCGGGGCCGCCCAGGATGTAAAAGTGCAAGACATGATCCTCAAACATATGCAGCGTGTAGTAGGCTTCCCGTATCGCCCGGGCCGGAGGCGGCGGGTCTACGCCGTAGAGTGCATCGAGAGCTTTGGTGGCGGCCATATGATGGGCGCCGGGACAGACACCGCAGATGCGGGAAGTTATCTGCGGCATCTCCTCCGCCGGTCTGCCATGGACAAATTTTTCAAAGCCCCTCAATTCGGGCACCTGGAGGTATGCCCTTTCCACATTCCCCTCAGCATTAAGAAAGATGTCGATTTTTCCATGACCCTCCAGACGGGTGATGGGATCAATTGTGATTGTTCTGTTCATTCGATTATTCCCACCATTAACCATCCCCTTTCCGTTTTCTCCCGATGAGGGAGGCAGATACGCTATACCTGTAAAAAGTTCCGGCCGGATCCGGTATGCCGCCCATGAGGGCCTCGATCTCATCCTCGTTTTCACCTGCAAGAATTGCACCCAGACTGCCTATCATCTTTGCGCCCTGATCCGCGCCGCTTACCGGGCCCATACAACCTGTACACGGCATATTCCCCTTGATACAAGGATAATCGCAGCCGTCCCTTGTTGCGGGCCCCATACATAACACGTTCTGCGCTAAAAAGCAGAGTTCCGGGTCGGCTTCAATTTCATGGATACGCTTAACAAGAGCTATTTCAAGCTTATCCGGCTTGGAATCGTTCCGGTTGCATGAAGTACAAAGGGCCTTATCAGGGGCAAGAATAGTTCCCCTCTCCGGCAATTCGTCGTTCAACACAGCGTAGATTGCAGATGCGATCATGTCGGCCGTGGGCGGGCACCCGGGCAGAAAATAGTCGACCGGAATCACATCATCCAGCTTATAGAGGGTCGCATATATTCTGGGGAGTGTAAGGGTTAATCCGTCCTGAATGGTTTCCGGTTCTGGATGCACTTTGCCCGGATTAACCACTGTGGGAGAATGGTGGTAAGAAACATTAAAGATAGCAGGCATATTCGTCAGGTTGGCGAGAGATGGAACGCCCCCCATGCAGGCGCAACTGCCGAATGCAACGACGATCTTCGATTTCCTGCGGAGCATCTTTACTACATGGCTCTGATCGGTATTCTGAATACCTCCATTTATAAGGGCAACGGTAATCGCACCGTCCTCTAAAGCTTCTACATCCTTATACTTAAAATCCATCGCACATGGCCAGAGGACGAAGTCGAGGCGGTCTGCAACATCGAGAAGCCTCTCTTCCAGATCTACAATGCTCTCATCACAGCCCCCGCATGAGGAGTTCCAACAGATCGCCGCAGACGGCTTCTTCATAATGCCTCCCCGGCGGCAACGGAGCCTTTTATTTGCAACGGCCCCAACTTCCGAATTGTCTCCGCCATACTGTTTGACACTTCCTGAAAGCGTTCGGCTTCTCCAGCCGATACCCAATCCAGCTTCAACCTGGAAGAGTCAACGCCGAACTGGTGAATAGTTTTTTGTAAGAGCTTCATCCGTTTTAAAGCCTTTATGTTGCCGTTCCTGTAATGGCAATCCCCCGGGTGGCATCCGAGTACCATAACACCGTCTGCCCCCTGCCTGAAGGCGTGCAGTACGAATTGCGGATCGACCCGGCCGCTGCACATTACCCGTATAAGTTTTACATCCGCCGAATATGCGAGTTTTTGTCCGCCGGCCTTGTCGGCACCCGCGTAAGAACACCAGTTACAGACAAATGCAATAATCCTGGGGTGAAATTCAGGCATGTAAGATTCCTCCGATTTCCGCATACAACTGTTCATCCGTAAAGTGCTTTGCAACGGCCGCACTGCTCGGACAGTTGGCGGCGCACGTCCCGCAGCCATGGCAAATTGCCTCGTTAACCGTACTTACTTTTTTCGCATGATCGAAGCTTATCGCCTTAAAGGGGCATGAGACCAGGCAGAGTTTGCATCCCGCACATCTGTTTTCATCTATGCAGGCCGTCATCACTTCAAGTTCAATTTCCCGCCCGGGAACGAGCTTGCTTAAGATATCTCCGGCAACCGCCTGCGCCTGGGTTACGGACGCGGAAACTGAGGCGGGCATGGAAGCGCAGCCCGCCACGTATACCCCGTCAATTACCGAACCGGTTGTATGCAACTGGGCATGGTCGGGCTTGAAAAAGCCGTACTCATCCAGGTCGGCATGGAGCATCTCTGCCAGCTCCCGTATGCCGTGTTGAGGGGTGATTCCAGTTGCCAGGACTACCATTTCAACCTCAACCGGGTCAAAATCTTCTCCGCTTACGCGGAGGAGACCGGTGTCGGATTTATCCACCCGGATCGAAGAGAGGGCCAGCGTAAAGAT
>JBFMGN010000430.1:0-3967 GCA_040752435.1 Spirochaetota bacterium | reverse complement strand
AGTACGAGATCCCGGCCTGTACCACCCATTTAATGCGTCTTTCCATACCCTTCAAGGCCGATAAAGAACTCTATTCCCCCGTTCCCATAAAACCAAAGGTTGATAGATGAAACGATCCCTGTTTTTTGCGATGGCGATGATGACTATCTTTAAGGCTCAAGCGCTGAGCAATACCCCCTGGTCTGCCGGAATCTCCAAGGGGGAGGATTTGATCATCAAACTGGTTACTATCGAGCCGGGCGACGAGCTCTACACCTGGTGGGGACACTCGGCGATTATTGTGGAAGATGTCCGTCATGGCCTGTCCATACTCTACAACTACGGAATTTTCTCCTTTGAGGCTGATAGTTTCTACCGGAACTTTGTTATGGGCCGCCTTTATTTCCAGATTCAGGCTACAGCCGCGGGTCGGGAGTTGGACTTCTACCGCCGTGTAAACCGTACTATTCGGACCCAAACCCTGGACCTCCCACCGGACAGGCGAGTGGAAATGGCGAAGTTCCTGGATTGGAATGCACTGCCCGAAAATCGGGTTTACCTGTATCATCACTACTCGGATAACTGCGCCACCCGGGTACGGGACGTGATCGACAAGATGGTGGACGGCCGCCTGGCCGCAGCCACGGACGGACCGGCGCGATTGAGTCTCAGGCAGCATACCCGCAGATACACTTTCCGTCATTTCTTTATGGATTGGCTTTTAATGTTCCTGATGGGTAAAAGCATCGACCGGCCGATCAAGGTCTGGGACGAGATGTTTTTGCCCGGTGAACTGGAGCACCAGGTCGGCCAGTTGCTGATCCCCGATGAACAGGGCGGCCTGAAACCCCTCGTCCGTGAAAGGGCCGTCTTTTACAGGGCCGAAAGCCGGGCGCCTGTTCCCGATAAAGCCCCTCCCGCCTGGCCCTGGGGTCTGGCCATCGGTCTCCCTCTAGGCTTAATGGCCGTAATCATCGGGTTATGGATGAGACGGGGAGGGCCGGCCGGCCGCCTGGCTTTCGGATTATACCACGCCCTGGTCGGTCTGCTATACGGGGTTCCCGGATCGGTACTTCTGTTTATGAGCCTGTTTACCGATCATGATGTGACCTACGGCAACCAGAATCTCTTCCTGGCCAATCCAGCCGTCCTTTCAGTCCTGCCCTGGGGCATCGTTTTGATACTGGGAAAGGCCTTAAGCAGGCCGGCTCTCTTTTTAACCTGGACGGCTCTGGCGGCCGTGGGGCTCTTGTCTCTGCTGCTCAAGCTCCTGCCGGGCTTCAATCAACAGAATTGGATCTCGGTTTCGGCCATCCTGCCGGTGACCCTGGCTTTTGCCTGTTCCTGGCTGATAATAAGAAAACCTGGCCGGCATGTTTTATCGGCCGCCTCTACGCGTACTTCGGAAAAACCGGTTTATTGAAGAACTAATGTTATAGAGGCCTGCTGGAGCCCCTGTCGATCAGGGTCTGTTTTATCTTTACAACATGGATCTCTTCCGGCTTTGTCTCAAGCCGGTTCATCATCAGCTCCCATGCCATTTTCACCATCAGGCTTGAGTTGATTCGCATGGTGGTGATACGGGGTGTGAAGGGTTGATTGTAATCCAGAACATCGCCGGGTGCGATTAAGGATACGTCTTGGGGAACTTTTAATCCCAGTTTGTGCAAAACCACCATTACACAGGCAGCGAAATAGTCGTCGTGCACAAACACCGCGGTGGGCGGGTTTTTTCCGGAATAAATATATGCAAAGCGCTCATAAAGGCCTTCCATATCCTCCAACTCAACGGATATTCTACCATCCCCGGTAAACCCCAAATTATTTTCATCCATGGCTTTCTTAAAACCCAGGAATCTGTCGGTCACCACGGTGGGAATTTCCGGCCGTTTATACTCGGCGAAGACGATGTTCCTATGGCCGAGCTCGATCAGGTGAGTTGTGCCTTCATAGGCGCCCTGATAATCGTCCACCAGTACGGAAAAAAATTTCTTTTGAAAATTGCTGTTGTTCAGGATGATTATCGGGAAGCCTAAATTTTCGAGCTGTTCAAAAAGGGGTTCATTGACGTAATGCATAGAGAAAATCGCCCCTGCGCCCGAAGACTTGATTTCTTTTATAATTTCATTCGTGCTGAGCTGGGGCAGCATATGGATGACAATGGGATAGTAATGATTATCCAGCAGGATGGATTCCAGTTCAGTAATAAACGGCCGGCTGAAATTCCAGAGACAAAAATTAGTGTCGTAGTGCAGAATAATGATATATTTAAAATCCCGCTTTTTTTTCGATGAAAGGCCGGGTTTGCGTTTATAGCCGAGCAATCTCGCCGACTCGCGTACCCTGTCCGCCACCTTTTGTGAAATTTTACCCTTCCCCGATAAAACCAGCGAAGCCGTGGCCAGGGAGACTCCTGCTTTATCCGCCACATCCCGTAACTTTTTATCGGCCATTTATCTTTTCACCTAAGTTTATCACCTTACGCTCTCCATATCTGATCAGTGATTATAGCCTGAAAAGCGGTAAAATTCAATAAAAAAAAGTAAAACGATAAAAATTTTAATTAAAATAACACGCTTTTACAAAGCTTAAAATATTGTATAATTTAACTAAAACAGCTTGACAATCCACCGGGTTATGATAAGATAGGGGACAAAATAAAAACTTTTCCAAAACGTAAGGAGGGCTGTATGTCAATGAAAAAGTTCACAGTTCTAGGTGTAAGTATGCTCTTTCTCCTTTCAGGTCTGCTCAATGCCGGCGGAGCGAAAGAAGAAGCGGCCAAGCCGGCTGCTCCGGCGGCAAAAACAGCAGAAGCGCCCAGTCTTGTTTTAATGCATGATAAAGGCGGCAATCCCAACTACCAGCCGTTCTATGAAGAAGTCGGGAAAAAGGCAAAAGAGGCGATCGGAGTCGGCTTTACACCGACACCGTACCCTACAACCGATGCCTATATCGCGGCCGTTCGGGCGGCCCTGCCGACGAATAAAGCTCCCGATCTTTTCACCTGGTGGTCCACCTACCGTATGAAAGATCTTATAGACCAGGGGCTGGTTGCAGATCTCACGGATCTGTGGGACAAGCACAAGGATGAATATTCGAAAGGGATACGGGACGCCTTTACATTCAACCAGAAGGTATACGGCCTTCCCTATTCAATCGAGTATTGGGGTATCTGGTACAATACGGAGGTATTCAAGCAGTACAACCTTTCAGTTCCAAAGACCTGGGATGATTTCATGAAAGTCTGTGCCGCCTTGAAGTCCAACGGCGTTACTCCTATGGAGCAGACAGTGCAGGGAAGATGGCCTACTTTCATCCTGTTTGAAGAAATGGTTGCCCGCCAAAATCCCGATCTCTATGTTGATCTCTGTGAAGGCCGGGCGAAATATACGGATCCCGGTGTAAAAAAGGCTTTTGCCGTGTGGGCGGACCTTATTGGCAAAGGCTACTTCACGGATCCTTCAACCGACCTGTTCGCCGATGCTCCCAGGCTCTTCAATTCCGGCGAAGTGGCGATGATACCCGTAGGTTCCTGGTACTTCACGGTTCTCACCAGCAACGGTGTACCTGAAAACAAATGCGGTTTCTTCGTAATGCCGCCGCCCAACGCTTCCACCGGCAACGTGGCTATAATGGAAGCGGCTCCGGTTCTCGTAGCCAAAAACGCCCCCAACCTGGAGGCGGCTAAAAAGGTTATCGACTGGTGGATGACGCCGGAGGGGAACCTTGTTATGGCGAAACAGCTTAACCAATTCCCCCCCAACATGAAAGCCGATACCGGTTTTCTTCCGAAAGTAAAAACAGATATAGCTGTAATGTTGAAAGCTGGGAATTACAGAATCCTTAACAGGTACTGGGAAGCCACTCCCACCCCGATCTGTGAGCAGGCGGTTGATAAATTCGCCGAGTTTATCCTGAATCCTAAGTCCGTAGACAAGGTTCTGGCAGATCTCGACAAGATTGCAAGCGATTACTGGTCCAAAAC
>JBFMGN010000043.1:0-11409 GCA_040752435.1 Spirochaetota bacterium | reverse complement strand
ATTTCTCATATCGCGGCGCTCATCCGTTTCCACCATGTTTTTTGGGATAACGGGAAAGGCCGCACTTTCCAGGGATTGGAAGTGCCGCTTGGGAGCCATATTCTTAACCTGGCGGACAGGGTTGCGGTTTTAATCGATAAAAACAGAGAAATCCTGGGACAGGTTAATACTATAACGGAGAAATTAAAACTGCAATCCGGAAAAATGTTTAACCCGGAACTGGTAAACGCATTTACAGATCTGGCCGCAAAAGAATATTTCTGGTTTGAGGCTGCCGCTCCGCAGCGGGAATCCATCATGTTCAGGGGTGTCCAGAAGTCTTTTATCCTGTTGGATATGGAAATGCTTTTAAGTTTCACGCAGTTATTTTCGAGGATTATCGACTTCAGGAGCCGCCATACGGCGACTCATTCCAGCGGTGTTGCAGTGGTAGCGGAAACACTGGCCGGGTTAACCGGGTTTTCCAGCCGGGAATGCAGGCTGATACGGATTGCCGGGTATCTGCACGATCTCGGAAAGTTGTCGGTCCCCACCGAGATTCTGGATAAAGCCGGCCCTTTAACGGCGGATGAATTTAACATCGTAAAACGCCATCCCTTCTACACCTTTCAACTGATAGAGCAAATCGGCAATCTGGGCGATATTAAAGGGTGGGCGGCATACCATCATGAAAAAATGAACGGTACAGGCTACCCGTACCATCTGACCGATCAGAATCTTTCCCTCGGTTCGCGTATCACTATGGTTGCGGATATCTTTACCGCTTTAACGGAAGACAGGCCCTACCGAAAAGGTCTGCCAACGGACATGGTATTTTCCATTTTAACGGATAAGGCATCGAACAATGAACTGGATGCCAACCTCGTCGGACTTCTCAAGAATAATTTCAGTAAAATTGATACTCTACGGTTAAAAACCCAGCAGGACGCCTGGAAAGAATATCAGTCTATCGGTATAGAAGAAGTGTAATCAGATTTCCTGCGCCGCGTTCTGTATGTTGGCTCGTACCAGTTTCCGGGCCAGCAATTTGGAGAGGAAAATACCGTAATGGGGATACTCTTTAACCACGTTTATAAATGATTTCCTGGAAATTTTGACAAGCTTGCCCGGATTTTCCGCCTGGACAGTTGCACTTCGCCTGTTATTCAGCAAAAAGGACATCTCTCCCATAAAAATGTCTTCAGGACCTAAAATACCCACTACCCGGGCTTGATGCAGCACATTAAACTTCCCGCTGGAGATATAGTAGAGAAAATTACTGGCCTCTCCTTCTTCGAAGATTATATCCCCCTTTTTCGTAAGAAGCACTTCTTCTCCGGAAAAGCCGACAGGGGTTTTTTTCGAGGCCGTGCTCTCGTGCCTGGCAATCAGGATGACCTCATTACCCTTCTTATTGTAGAATAATTTATGGGCCAAAGCACGGGCCATCCGAATCCCCCGACCGTGGAGCGCCATGGGCCCCTCACGGACTATCTTTTCCTTTAACTTCAGTACATCAAAACCATCACCTTCGTCGCGTATCACAAACCGGGTCTTATCCTCCTCGGTTTCCCATTCAAAGAACACCCTCTTTTTTGAGATTGCCGGGTCTAAAGCCTTTTCCGCAATAAGATCCACAATACTCAAACCTTTTTCCAGATAGGCGGATTTTTCCTCGAAATTAATACCGCAATTCCCGTGTTCAATTCCGTTAATTATCAATTCTGCCAGACACAATTGCAGATGCATTTTTGCCTCGGGATTTATATACCCGCGGTGAGCCAGGGTGGTGGCGGCAATACCGGCATATACGGATACGGCCAGGGCATCGTTATCAATCAGAAAAGAACCTGTCAGCCTGTCCACCAGCTTGTCCGAAAGTTCCCGATGAAAAATAATCTGCCTGTTCTGCTCAATAATCTGAACGCATTTTACAATATGCGATGGGAGCCGAGGCGGATCGAGCATTACCAGCACATTTATATCTTTCAGGTTTTTTAAAAGCTCATCCTCATTTTGATGTTCGCTGTCGTAGAGACCGACAATACCGAAGTTGTGGAGCCAGGTATCGCTCTTGATATTTTCGAGTATACCGCCTAAGTCGATGTTTTTATCAAAAAAATTTATAATGACAATTTCAGGCAAGTCAAAATTAAGAAACTCAAGAATCGCTTTTTTATCGGCCAGAAAGTTTAAAATGTAATCGCCATTTTGAGCGTTTTCAAATTCAGTCTGGATAATTTCATTGATCCCGGTATCCGAACTGATTATACCTATAAGACTCATAATTACCCCTTTTGTATGTTGCGTGTAACATCAATACTACCTAAATGTTAGTTCTTTAAAAGCTGTTTGTCAAAGTCTTCATTCCGAGGGCTCTTGACCCGGTTTTTTTTGACCTTTATAGTGATATATGTTTTAACGAGGTGAAGAAGAATGAATGCCTATATCCGGTCGGTAGGCTCCTTTGTGCCGAATAATAGAGTATCCAACCACGATCTGGCAAAAGTTGTCGACACAACCGATGAATGGATTTTCTCTCACACAGGTATTCGATCGAGGCATTTCGCCTCTGAGAATTTGTCAACTTCCGACCTTGCGGTTGAAGCCGCTCACAAAGCAATTAAAAACGGCCACCTGCATGCCAGGGATATAGATATGATTCTGGTTGCAACCGCGACCCCGGATTACTGCGGATTTCCAGCCACCGCCTGTATAGTGCAGGACAAAATCGGGGCCAGGCATGCCGCGGCAATGGATATTGGAGCCGCCTGCACCGGTTTTATATACGGACTTGAAACCGCAAAAGCATTCGTTCTTGCGGGCACTGCTCTGAATATTCTTGTAATCGGATGCGAGATGTTTAGTAAAATTATAAACTGGGAAGACCGCAGTACGTGTGTTCTTTTCGGCGATGGCGCCGGCGCGGCTGTGGTTTCAGAAAGCACCCAGGGTTCTGCCAGCCGAATAATCACATCAACCTTGCACGCCGAGGGACACGGGGCTCATTTCCTGGCAAGGCCGGTCGGCGGGACCCGCAAGCCCTTTTCATGTACGAATATTGATGAGAGGGATCTTTATCTTCAGATGGACGGCAGAAAAGTTTATAACTTTGCGGTGAAGGTACTCTGCGATACAATTACCCGTCTTCTTGACTCACATAATGTAACCCTGGACGACATCAAATATATTGTGCCGCATCAGGCAAACAGCAGAATAATCGAAGCGGCGGCAAAACGAAAAAACATACCCATGAGCAAGTTCTATATGAACATCGAGGAATATGCCAATACCTCGGCAGCTTCTATACCTATTGCCCTGGACGAAATGGTTGAGAAAAAGCTCCTTAACCGGGGCGATATTATTCTTACTATCGGATTCGGGAGCGGGCTCACCTACGGCGGTAATCTTATCTGCTGGTAGATCGCCCCGCTAATAAAATAATCCCTCGCCAGACAGACCTTTCTTTTTTTTACCGCCTTCAACCGAAATATTAAGATACCATGATTCGCTTTGATTTGCCTTAATCACACTATTCATATTCCATATTTTTGAAAAATGAAGAACTACGAGCTCACGCTCGTAGTATCACCCATATAAATTTTTTTCATATCGGCTTATCCTTTTCTATACTGTTTAGTAACGGATAATTCACTAAACCTACCGTGCAGACTTTCGTGTTGTAAGCTAAAGCATCGAGAGAAATTCGCTTAAGCAATGCCGATGTGGCCTCAACGTTGACCTCTTATGCCGAAATTATAAAAGAACTTTGTAAGCAGTAACTCTTTAATCTTCTCTATTGGACCTGGCAAACCCGGTAAGGGCTTTCATGTTCTCTCGTGGAGTACCCCGTGGTACTTCGCATCCCGCTCCGACTATGTAGTTCCTGCTTCCCGCTTCTTGAAAACAATCAGTAATTTTTTTTAAGACTACTTGACGAGTCCCTTCATGCAGAACCCGGACCGGATCTATATTCCCCAGAAGAATTTGATCAGGCCCGGTTTTTCCCCTGGCAGTTTTAACCGGAACCATCGAATCGAGATCAAGAATATCGCTCCCAAGTTCACCTATTTTAGAAAGGAGAGGAGTAATATTCCCACAGATATGGAGCCGTACATAGGCACCCATAGCATGAATCGCCTCAACATATCTTTTTTCAAACTTAAATATATATTCTTCATATATCTGGGGTCCCACCAGGGATGCGGCCGCATCCCCTATACCGATAATATCGGCTCCGGCTTCAATCTGCGCTTTTGCGAAGGAGAGTTCCATTTGAATAACAAATTCAAAGATATCCTCGATAAACTGCGGATCGTCATAAAAATCCATCATCAAACGGTTTATGCCCCGTAAATCCGCAGACTCGGCGCATGGTCCTTCAACCCATCCTTCCAGCAGTTTTTCATCGCCTACCTTTTTCTTTAGAAGAGAAACCGCCTGTACCCTGTTACGCATTCGCCTGGCATTTTTCGGATCCGGCACTTTAAGAACGGCAAGTTTCTTTTTGTCGGTAAGCAACGCGTTACTCTCAACCACAGCCGGCGGCTGGTTATCGTAAAAACGTATTTCGGCCCCGCAGTCCGCGGCTTCCACGGCAGGATCCGATATCACGGAGACATAATCGATGTCGTAATACTTGGCGACAGCCGCCTGACCCTCAGCCATCACAGTACAGTCGGTTGCATACTGGCCGTATTTAACTCCGATATGATCGGAGGCGAACATCATTGTTATAGGCATGAGAGGCAGGGAGTCCGGTTGGCTGCCCTGAAGCAAGGATACGATTCTTTCTTTTCCAGTCATTGTTTTAAACCGCCTCCGAATTGTTTATTCCCCGTTAAACTTATGGACCGCCTCGATCATCGCAACGACATTCTTTATCGGGGTATTTGCCTGTACATTATGGATCGAATTAAAAACATAACCGCCGTTTTTAGAGAAAATGCTTAATCGTTCAAGAACTTCTTTCCGTACTTCGTCCGGGGTCCCGAAAGGGAGAGTCTTCTGAGTGTCAACCCCTCCACCCCAGAAGGTCAGGTGCGGGCCGTATTTTTCTTTCAGTTTTGCAGGCTCCATACCTGTTGCGGAACATTGAACGGGGTTGATAATATCGAAGCCTGATTCGATAAAATGCGGCATTAAGACTTCGACGGCACCGCAGGAATGTTTAAAAGTTTTCCACGCGGTGTTTTCATGAATCCACCCGTTTATCCTTTTGTAATAGGGTGCATAAAGGGTATCGAAGGTTTCGGTCGAACAGAAGGTTGATGTTTGTGTTCCAAAGTCGGTACCGCAGATGAAGACGGCATCTATGGAGTTACCGATCTTTTTATATATTTTTTTCAGGTTTTCGATTGCGATTTCAGTTTGCGGCGCAAAAATTTTGTGAAGATAGTCCTGTCTGGCGACGATTGAAATGTACCACTCGGCCACATCCCGTATTCCTTTGGGGTGTTTCAGAAAAGGTGCGGGAACAAGAGCTATATCACCGATGGCCGTGCCGCCGAATGTAACTATAATCCCGCGATCGGTTTTTAAAGCTGTTTTTACGCCTTGAGAAAAATGTTGTAAGTCTTCTTTTTTTATCGGTTTAAAATCTTCAAGGTTATCCTCGGGATCAAGCTTATCATCATCGATCGGTTCCTGCCTGATTATACTGTCGAAAAACTTGCCCGATGCCGGCATTTTCGCGCAGGGAGGAACGCTTGTATCACCTTCCGGGTACAACAGGATATCGCCGTTAGCCGCGGTGGTTGTGTTGAAATTTCCCGGTACAAGAACCACCTGCTCCCAGGGTGTTCTCCATTCCTTCCAGTTTGTTATTGGGAATCCGAACATAGTATTACGGCTGAACACTCCTTCAATATCGATTCCAATAGCATTTTTAAGATCTTCCTCGATCAGACCCAGCATCTGGTATGGTTCATGCACTTTGACCGGTTCTTTTTCCAAACCATAATAATCTTTTAATCCGGCCACAATACTTACATGTATCCCCGTAACTGCGGTGGAACCGAAATCAATCGGCACCTGGGTTTCCTCGTGGTTAAGCGCTTTCAGCAATTTCTCCTGCCCCGGCTTTTTCCGCTTTATCATTTTAAGACCTCTTTAGTTTTTTAGGTGAAGACTCAACTATTATATTTTTGATCATATCCAAAGCAGTGGTCAAGCCCTCCCTGGTTGCATACACTGTTCCATTTTCTTAAGGCCGGATGGCCGTGGCCGGCATAATTTAACCAAGTAGCAATCCTTGCTGGGGCGATTACAATTTCGCCGTTATAAACTATCGAGGGCTGGCCGTTTACTCCGCTGTAAAATGGATCGTTCATTTTTAAACTTGTACATTTTAAAAAATAATTGTTTTTTAGAAAAATCAATGGATATTGAAGTTCGCCAACGATAGTTCATGTATTGGTATAGACAATGCTTTAAGGATTATTATACAATTATTTGTAAGTATATCAATTCATGATAAGGAGGAAACTTATGAAGCGTTTGGTGTTAGTAGGGTGTGCTTTGTTGGTGTTGGTCGGCCTGTTTCTTCTAGGTTGTGCTCAGCCGAAGGAAGCCCCGGCTCCTGCACCGGAAGGCCCGGCCAAGTGGGCCGCGAATGTCCGGATTGTCTTCTTCCCCGGCGGACCCCAAGGTGGTGTCTTTGCAGTGAACGTCTACAACGGAGCCAAACAGGCAGAAGCCGATCTGGGCTGCAAGGTTGATTATGTCTGGTCGGATTGGGATCCTCAGAAGATGATCCAGCAGTTCCGTGAGGTCGTGGCTACCAAGCCCGATGGGATCGCCGTGATGGGCCACCCCGGAGACGAAGCCTTCGATCCGCTCATTGATGACGCCATCAGCAAGGGAATAATCGTTACAAGCCAGAACACAACTCTGGACAAGGCGGAAAAGAAATACGCTGCCGTTGGGTTCGGCTACGTCGGCGCCGAATTGTATGCAGCGGGCCATGACCTGGGCGCGGAAGCTGTCAAGCGGTTCAGCTTAAAGAAAGACGATCGCGCGATGGTGTGGGGTTTGCTCTCACAACCTGCCCGCGGCCAACGCACGAAAGGCGTTATAGACGCTTTGAAAGAAGCCGGATTAAAGGTTGACTATCTAGAGATTGATGCTGCGACAAACAAAGACCCCGCCGCCGGCTCTCCGACCTTCGCCGGGTATGTTTCTTCTCACCCGGATGTCAAACTGGTGGTAACGGATCACGGCGGCTTGACTGCTACCGCAGAAACGTATCTTAAAGCTGCCAATAAAAAACCTGGTGATATAAACATCGCCGGATTCGATCTCTCACCTGCAACCATCGCGGCTATTAAAGGCGGCTGGACCGGCCTTGTGATTGATCAGCAGGAATGGCTGCAAGGATATCTTCCCATATTACAAATCTGCCTGACCAAGGTATATGGTTTCTCAGGCTTACATATCAATACCGGGGCAGGTTTTGTAGACAAGACCAACGTAGACATCATTGCACCGCTGGCAGAAAAGAATATACGGTAAGTTTATTGATCTTTGAGGTTCCACGAAGCGCCTTGAAGTTCTCACAGGGTATCATACCCTTCCGCAGCTAAGAGCTGCTTCAGACTGGATTAACGTGTGTCGCAACCTGCGACACCATTTTTAGTAGTATAGCCTTCCGCAGCTAAAAATTGAGAGGTGGGATGATGGATCATTTTCTCCAAATGAAGAATGTCTCAAAGACGTTTGGCGAGGTGGTTGCGCTTCGTAATGTGGACTTTGAGGTTGGTGCCAACGAGATCGTAGGATTGCTCGGCGACAACGGCGCGGGCAAATCGACGCTGGTGAAGATCATCACCGGTTATCACCAACCCGATGCCGGGGGCGAGATTTATTTAAAGCAAAACAAAATCGATCATCTGACCGTTGCGAAGGCGCGCGATTTGGGTATTGAAGTAGTGTACCAGGAACGTGCATTGGCAGATAAACAATCTCTGTGGCGTAATATCTTTATGGGCCGGGAGCTATCCAACTACGGGGGAGTGCTCGATGTGATTATGATGAAGAAGGAAACGAATAAGCTGATGAATACAGTCATGGGTTTCACCTCTTCGGCCGTTACGGCGGAGTCGACGGTTAAAACCTTTTCCGGCGGTGAACGCCAAGGTGTCGCTATCACCCGGGCGCTCTACTTTAAGGCGGAACTTATTATTCTCGATGAACCGACGATGGGTCTGTCGCTCTCCGAGACTAAAAAATGCCTGGATTTTGTCACCGGGATCAAGAGTGCCGGAAAATCGGCGATTTTCATTGATCACAACATTTTCCACGTCTATCCCATCGCTGATAGGATTGTGGTCTTGGATAGAGGCGCAGTGGCAGGGCAATTCATGAAGAATGAACTTACACTTCAGGAACTGATTGACCGCCTGTATCTTGTCGCTCAAACGGGAAGCCTTAAAAAAGCGCAATAATCATAAGGCATGATATGGAGGAGGGGAAAATGAATTCCGTCGATGTAAATACCAGACCGTTGCCAGCCATGTCGGCACGAGTACGGTTTGCCAGGCAGTTGCGTAAATACTCCCTGCAAATCGGCATTGTTTTCGTGGCTGTATTTATCTGGCTCCTGTTTCTGCTCGGCTCACCCAGGACATTTCTCGCGCGGGATATCTATGCCGCGTTCATGTCCACTACACCTTTCTTTGCGTTGATGGCGATCCCGTTGACACTGGTTATAATCGCCGGGGAGATTGACCTCTCCTTTCCCTCAATTATGGCCTTCGGCATGACCGGATTCGATGTCGTGTTCGTGGCGACCGGCAGTGTCTGGCTGGGCTTCATTACATGTCTTTTGGCAGGTTTGCTGGCGGGGTATTTGAATGGACTCATCGTCGTCAAGATCGGAATCCCTTCACTGGTTGCCACCATCGGCACGCAGTTCTTCTGGCGGGGCATAGTGATGGTGGTGACGAACGGCCAGGGTCTCGGCATGACCCCTGTTAAAAATACAATTCTATACCCGGCTTTGGTCGGCAGGATCGCCGGCTTTATTCCGGCTCAGTTTATCTGGACCATCATCTTTGCCGTCGTTGTCTGGTTCTTTTTAAACCGCCATAAATTCGGCGCGCATGTCTTTTTGACGGGGGATAATGTGGAGAGTGCCAAACTGATGGGCGTGAACGTGGCGCGGACAAAGATGCTGACTTTCACCGTCGTAGGTTTCGCGGCCGCCTTTGCCGGTTACGTGGTCAGCGAAGAAGTCCTTTTCTTCTGGCCTACCCTGGGGGAAGGTTATATGCTGAACACTCTTGCATCCGTGTTCCTGGGCGGCACTTCGGTCTTCGGCGGCACCGGTACAGTCTTTGGAACCTTCGTCGCTTCCTTTATCATTGGTGCTATCAATGCCGGTATCGTTGCTGCCGGCCTGACCGGATTTTTGACCAGCGTGATCTACGGCCTGATTATTGTCGTCTCTGTTTCGCTCCAAACGATTCTCAGTAAGAAACTTACCTAAAGGAGCACCGTGTTTCTTATTCATAGCCATAGTTTTTCATTTTTGAACGCTTCTCACTTCGTATTTTGTTTCAATATCTCCTTTCCCGGCAGAGTACCAATACCAATAAGCGAAAGTTTGTAATAAAGGCAGTGTATACCCCTGTTCCTGTGGTTGTACGGTTAAATTTATATCCTTATTTACAATAATGCCGGTGTTATTACCGGCAACAATGCCGAAATAGTCACCCGCAGGATTCTGGAGTTTGTAGGTAACGTCAACAGGAACCCACCCATAACGCTCCAGGTAAAATTCCGCCCACACATGTAAACTTCCGTCAGGACGCACTGCCGCTACATGTCGAGCAGGTATGCCTGCCGCCCGCAGCAATGAAATATAGACCGAACTTAAGTTCCCGCAATCTGATCCGCCGGCCTGAAAAATATCCACCAATGAATGGAGCCCTGTATTTGGATTCTTATATTCAAACGTCCGGGCAACATATTCGTAGCACTTCCGTGCGTACTCAATAATATTTTCCGATTCTTTCCAAATCCCCTTCTGAATCGTATCGATCTTTGGATTATTCGGAACGATGTACGGCTCATTACCTCGCGTATATCTCCTATACGGCTCACCGGTCGTATCGTATTCATAAATTTTTTTGATCTGTGAAAAATCGGTTCTAACATCATAAAGCGTAGCATCAAACGTTAATTCACAGCTTTTCTTTTCATTTGAATACGGTACATTTACCCCTTGATACAGAAACCGGACGTACTTTTCACTGCTATCCGGTACTGTCATGATAACACCCTCACCATACCGATAGTTTTTGATATCTTGATAATAATCACTCTGCGGAAACGGCAGGATAATCGACAACCAGGCGAGGGTAAGTCCCCTGTTCAAGGCCGAAACTTTGATTGTCACCCTGTATTCCCTTGGATCACTGAGAATAGTAATCGGGGAATTTTTATTATAGTTTTGCCCATAACTAATTTCGGAAATAAGCAGTATGAGAATAAACAGAAACCTTCGTGAGCTTTGCATTGTTCTTTCTCCTTACCCGATTTTAAGTTATTCCAGGATATAGCGTAAGAAAGCAGTGACCTGGAAATCAGCGAAAACAGGTTCGTGTAATTCGGATTCTCGTCAACCATGCCGTGGTTTTCTTTGGCCGCGGCGGATATACAGGCATAACCGAAGTTGAGAAACCAGAACTCGAAGGGTATATTGAGCATTGGCAGCCTTTCTTTCCAGCCGTATTCCCAGTGAACAGCGGAATTGCTGTGGATATACCCTTCCAGGCTTGTTTCTACCGAGGCTTTGAAATCAAACTCATTTTTGTATGAGAAAAGGGTTTTTTCTTTAAGCTCTTTAGTAATTGTATTGTAGGTTTTTTCCCCGGCTTTGGACAGTTTTTCAGGATGTATACTTTCAAGGTAATTTTTTACCTCCGCTGAGCTTACGGGTTTTGACTTAAGGGGCAGGGATGAACCCGCTTCGAGGAGCAGCATATCCAGGTATTTGTATATTGGGCTTGTTATGGGTATCAGAAGTTGGTCATTGTAAGGAAAAGCGCCGATTCCCGTAAAGAGAAAGCCTGTAAGAAAAATGAATTTTATTAAAAAATAACGGACAGAAAAAATATTTGCTCCGCTGGATCGAAAACTGATTCTTAGGGAGTATGCATGCAGGAACATACTGGCGCTCCCTGAAATTACCTGTAGTATAGAATGCAGTTTCTTACACGCCGGGATGGGAACTCTGCCGGTATAGATTTCCAATGCAATTTTCGCCGTTGAAGAAAAGAGGCAGGCGGTTTGAAAATATGGTCGGCGCTCCTGATTCCAGGATTACTGATTGTTTCATGTTCTGACGCCTCGGGGCCTTGTTAAGGACCCTTCCCGATACTTGAACCGTTCATAACCGCCTGCCCAAAATAGTATTGTACCACGGGT